>JAUZOH010000059.1 GCA_030706565.1 Bacteroidota bacterium
ATAAGAACTGATGGTATTCATCCAACTTGGAAGAGGAGTCAGGTCGCGGGCCAAATCAAGACTTTTAGGGACCACCTCGTTATTGCCAAATACGGAATTAATAGTCATCACTTCCGGATGCATGTCGCCTATCCACACCAGGCGGTCGCGTTTAATCCCATCCCATAGGTAATCCTGCATATTCAAATGAACGGTATAGGCTCCGGTCATCCATATTTTGTTAAGCCTCTCGTCGTTACAGGTAAATGATCCCAGGTAAGGAATATTGCGATAGGTAAAAATTGCACTGATTTCCTTAATATCGATTTTAACGCCAGGATCGACCAAATCTATCCGTACAAAACGGAAACCGGAATTACCCACCTCCAGGCGTCCCAGCCAGGGCAAAGTAACTACAAAATCACGCATGGCATGGTCGTTGGTTGCCCCGGACTGACCAACATCGCTCATGGTCTCGCTTACCGATTCTCCAAAACGGATACGAACCCGTCCGACCGGATTTTTATTGTTGATACTGGTAATTAACTCAATTCCCCCCTGAATTTCTTTTCCGAAATCAAGAATTATTCCCCCTAAAGAATCTTTAGTGCTGATCAGTTGCAGGTATTTCCCGGAGTATAAATCTGCCTGGCCGATTCCCGGTTTCAGGATACTCTCCGGATTTTTAACCAACTTCCCGGTATTGTCGGAAACCCAGACTATACGCTTAGCAGTCAGGTATTTTCGAGTCAGACCGGTAGGCCGGACTGTCCAGGCTTCCTTCTTGTCAAAAACCGGAGGAAGCTGGGCCATAGCCGGTATTATAATCCCCGTTAAAATAACGATTATAAAAAAACGTGATAACATGTTTTTCATAGGTGTAATTTATTTAATTGTCCATCATTTTTATTTTCAATTGCTTCTCTTAAAGAGTTTTTAATCTCATTAAAATTTCTAGTTTTCCTGTATTTCGAAATTCCCGGAAGGGAAATGATATAAAGTAGTCTCCCCTTCCCTCCTAACCGGAACATATTTCTTTTCATCAAAAGCTTTGCCGTTGATCCTTATGTTTTTCCCACTGGGTAAAGCCACCAGTCCCGATGAATTAGGCGGGATGTTAATCTGCCAATTCAAATGGCCAGCCTCCTTTTTCCAGCTGCTCATAATTGTACCATAAGGAGATTCTATGCTGGCTTTGGCCCAGGGCAGGAACTCGGTAAACAAAGGCTCAAAACGGATAACCTTGAACCCATAACCTAAAGCATCAGGCCGGATACCAGCCACATCCTCATAAAAACTTACATCATAACCTGCCTGCATGGGGTGATCGTGCGATGCCTGTTCTGCTTCCCTTTGGCTTGTTATATTTATGGGCAGCGTTTCCCAAAGCGTAGTGGCATCGGCAGAGTACCACATCCATTCAAAACTGTTTTCCCCTGTTTTTGTAAACATATTCCATGCTGCCTGAGAGTTGCCATAGCGGGCCAACATGCTTCCGATCCTGGATAGTCCGAAGATACCACAATGCATAAAGCCATTGCTTTTATCATTCATATTACGGACAATAGCATTGGATACGGCTTTTTCATCGCCTTCAGGAACCAGGCCCAAATCCAATGCCATGACGTCAGCCGTCTGGCTTCCGAATGTTTTTTGTGAAATATTATACAAATTATCCCTCACCTCATTGGCAATCAATGATTTCTCCTTCGCATACATTTTAGCATCCTCATCCTTTCCAAGGGTACGGGCTACCTGCTCCATGATACACACATCCATATAATGAAAAGCTGTAGAAGTAAACTCAACGGGAGCCTTTTCAGCAGCATCCCCCTTGGGAGGGCACCAATCACCCAGTCCCTGGTAAACGATATGCTTCGTTTGTTTCCCATACTTGTTTGTACGTGCAGTATCCAGAGCCAAAGACGAAACATAATCCGTCCATTGTTTCATGGCCGGATAAAAATCACTCAGCACCTTTTTATTCCCATAATAAACATACAACCACCAGGGAAGCTGCACCAGGGCAGTTCCCCAATCGGGAGAAGCCACCCCACACAGGCGTTTACCGGGGGCAATCATATAAGGTAAACCAATTGGTTTTTGAGTGAAATAAAAAATATGGTTATAGCGCTCGTGAAAGAGAGTCCTTTTTTCGAATACGTTTGCCCCGGAACGAATATCTTCCAGATAATTCATCCAGAAATTGTTCATTTGCAGATTAAGATTGGCCATTTTAACATAAGCATGGGTATCCCCGAGCCAGCCACATTTTTCCCTATCGGGACAGTCTGTAGGAATGCCGTGAAGATTATTCAGGACAGTGCGCATGGCCAATTCATGAAGCTTGTTTATCTGAGGATTGGCACATTCAAAAGTGCCGGTATTGGACAAATCGCTATGAACCTCCATCAATTCCAAAGTTGATGAATCGGGCTTACCTGTCATTCCTGAAAGTTCGGCGTAACGGAACCCATGATAGGTAAAGCGGGGAAACCAGGTTTCTTTCCCTTCCCCCTTGCAGACATATTCATCGGTGAAGGTATTTCCATGAACAGTCCATCCTGTGGAAGAAAAATCCAGGCTTCCATCATTGTTCTTTTCCTCTGCAACACGAATGGCCAGGTGTATACCTGCAGCCTGCAGGATATTCAAACGGGGAACACCAGCCATATTGGCCCCGAAATCAAAAATCCATTTGCCGGACGGATCCTTCCATATTTTTACAGCTTTCAGTATTTGCTTTGTCCTGATGGGGTCCATTACCTGGGGAATAAGGACAGAAGGGATATTCTCCCTGGCCGGGACTGCATACTTCCAGTCTGCACAATCTGTTTCTCTGTTGCACCATCCTTTTATTTCCTGACGGGCATCGTACAGTTCGCCAAGATAAATATTCGATTTAATTACCGGGCCGCTCTTCCACATCCAGCTTTCATCACTTCCCATCACCTTGCACGTACCATCATTGTATTGCACAACAAGTTGAAGGCGAAACATCGGACTGCCATAACTAAAGGCAGCGCCTTTCCAGGCTGCATCCTGTGAAAACCAACCTTTGCCCAACATAACGCCTAGACAGTTATCCCCTTTGAGTAAATATTTTGTTACATCAAAAGTACTGTACAAGGCACGTTGCTTATAGTCGGTCTGAGCAGGATCAAGGAAACGGGTAGAATCCACTTTCTCCCCATTCAGATAAAGTTCGCTACACCCCAGTCCGCAAAGGTAAACGGTTGCTTTAACAGGAAAGGCACCATTTTTACTCAGGCTGAATACTTTTCTAAAGTATGGAAGTGGGCTGTCTTTGGTATAGTTATAAGTAATCCATTTTGCTTTCCACGACTTCTCGTTGAGAAGTCCTATTGAAAAGTAAGCAGGCTTACTCCAGGCACTTACCCTTCCTGAATTATCCCAGATTCGTACATGCCAGTAATATCCGGTTGCCTCAGAAAATCCGGATCCTTTCGGTTCAATATCGA
Organism: Bacteroidota bacterium; assembly: GCA_030706565.1. NCBI lineage: Bacteria > Pseudomonadati > Bacteroidota > Bacteroidota bacterium. The sequence continues at coordinate 3,462 of JAUZOH010000059.1, forward strand.
ATTGTGCTTCCGATCTTTGTTTATGCGATTTCCAAGCATCGGCCCTGCCCTTCAGCAGCAATTCTTTGGTGGTTGCAATTTCTACCTCCCAGGCTTTTTGAAAAGTTCCTTCCACGGTGGTTTTTATTTTCCAGCTCAACAGAGGAGAGGCAATCCCTTCGGGATTAATCATATTACAGCAGCGCAAGCCATCAACAAGCAGTTCATGATCAGTCTGGGCATGAAGCAATATTATGGTTATAAAATTTATGCAAAAGCAAAATAATAATTTCCTGAAGCTTATTTTCATTTTGTTACAGAATAAATATAATTAAACCTGCCGCCGGGGGCTGCATCACCATTAACGTACCAGTCAAGCGGATCATCATCGTTTTGCATGTTATCCGACCATTTGAATTCCAGGTCAATCGAACTGCTGTTGATTCCGAGACAGGTTAAGGGGATTGTAATCATCAGTTCCCTGCCATCTACGACATAGTTCAATTGTTGAATATCTACCCATTTCCCGTCCTGATACTTTTGCAGTTTATTGCCACCAGCTACGCGGAAATCATAACCTGACCATCCCGTTTTTGCATTGCGGTCCACATCAAGATAAAGCCTCATCCAGTTACTTCCGGTGTTTGGGGTGATATCTTCAACCGTTTTGGCATAGAAAAATAAATTTTTTCCGTCACGTGCAACTTTCATTTTATAGAAGTCGTTCCGGCCGGTATTGTTGATGTAAACCTTGGCCGGCACAGATTCTGCCCCCGGGTGGTTACGGGCTTTCGTATCTCCGGTATAGTCAGTGTAAACAGGTGATACCTTGTTCCAATCACTAAATTTTTTAATGGTCTTTACCTTACTGGCTTGTGGATTAGCCTGAATACCTTTGTACCGCCGTATGTTACTGACCATCTGCATATAATAATCATCCTTAAGACCTGCAGTAAGTGTAGGTTCAGCATCACGGCTGTATTCCGGACTGGCCTCATCACAAAACCAAGAATGCTCCGGATTGCCATCCTTACTATCCCAGCGTCCGGCAATCCATTCGTTCCATCCGGTAATAAAAATGAAGGGGACATCCTGTTTTAGGGCAAAGTCCCATTGCTCCTGAAAATTATATCCATAAAAAACATCTGTTTTAGGATTGCCATGCGAACCATTATGATAGCTTCTTCCCCAGTTGTCCATATTCCCATAGAAAGCCGAACCTCCCATTCCTGCGGTTGGGTTAGGATGTTGGCATATAGAAACATTGACAATTTCCCGTTCCCCTTTTTGATTTAGAAAAACCTTCTGCGGACGGGTAAAAGAGAGCCATGGCCAGCCATTTACTTTGTCCCTTTCTGTAGGCCACTGCGACTCACGAAAAGTGAAAAATGACTGATAATTTTTTCCTGCTGCCTCTTTGGATATTCCAATAATCAAAGGTTTGCCATCAAGATAAAACCAACACTCGGGGTGATAATATGGAGCTCCAGGCTTATAAAAATTATCATAAACACTCTGCATGGTTTCACCAGATTTGGTATTGGTATAATAAACAATTTTGGGCGGATTTTTCCCCTGTGCACGAATGGCATCCATTGCACTCATCAATGCTTCCGATTGTTCCGGATAAATTAATGTATTTGTGGCATCTATCACTAAAAAATCAACGCCGGCATCGGTAAGCAGTTGCATATTCCGGAGATGTACCCAGTAATCATCCCCCCGGTAGTAGCCGTAAATAGGTTTACCCCAGTAATAAGATCCTACCCCCGATTTACCGGGTCTGTAAACCGGTAAACCCCAATATGGATTGTCGTAATCTTCCAATACCTCAGGATGGTTGGCTACAATTTCGCTCAGGTCCCAATAATTCTGGGCAGTATTTCCGCCTTGCCAAAGGAAATAAAAGAGCCCCACATGCCTGTTTGATTTAGGCCCGCCAACACTATTATTTAATGGTAAAACCCGTCCCAGGTCGTCGGTTCCAGCCAATGGCTGAGCCACAGCAACTTCTGAGGTTTGTCCATCGTTCCCCTTTTCTTCATGCTTACAAACAGCAAAAGAAAAACAGGAATAAAAAGAAATCGCTAAAACTATAAGTTGTTTTTTATTCATAATTATTTATTCTAAAATCAGAAAAACTAAATAATTAACATTAATTAATCACAAAAGAATCGTATTGTCTCTGAAATAGAAATTCAGGAAAGATGTTAATTAACGGTCATCTTTCCTGAACTTGCAAAATAATAAGATTCTCACTTTGCAATGCAGTACTAAGAGTCAGACAAAGGCAAAGCGTGAAAGATTAATACTTAATACTTAAAATCTTAACAGGTCCAAATAATCCGGATGGCTGCAAGGGACTGTCGGCCTTATATGGATTTACCGGACACCATGTAGGCCGCTGGCCGGCAGGCAATTTGCTGTCGCCAATTAACCGGTTGACCCATGTATTAACCACTTCAATCTGAAGGTCATTATCACCTGCTTTGACCAGTTTAGTGATATCCAACTGATAAGGAGCAGTCCAGATTCCCCCTGCATATTGGCCGTTTACCTTGACTTTGGCCATTGCAGTAACATTGCCAATATTGATAATCACCTTCTTATTGGCAGGTATCTTTTCAAGATTAAATTTGTTCGTATATAATGCAGTTCCTGAATAATATTTAATCTGTTCATCGGATGAAGTTGTCCAATCCTGAAGGGTTTCAAAAACCACAGGTTTTTCCGGCCCTCTTTGTGAAGCATTGAATTTGACAGTCCATGGCCCTTTTAAATCAACCATCAGGGACGGTTCCGGATAATTGGCTTCTAAATCAGTAGCTGTTGAAGGCCCTGCCTTTTTGCGGAAGACTACAAATACGCTTTCGTAAGGCATTAATTTTAAAGGAACTGCAGTAGCATTTTCATTTTGTACATAAGCAGGAAGGTTGCGCATAGAGCCGGTTGTGGCTTCCCAAAGTTCGGGCTGTAATCCTTTGACCCTGAATTCAGGAGTAACCAGTTTGGTTTCATTGGTTTGATTCGATACAAAATAGATTTCTCCGTTACCCAGTGTACGGTGGCCATAATGAATAGTGCGATCTTCGGGTAATTTGCAGTCAGGAATACAATTGATCTGCGTAAAAGCTTCTTCCATGGTCATTCCGTTCATTATCATTCCTTTTCCATATTTCCGTGATTTGACATTCACGCCATCAACATTGCCCCAAAGCTCTGCAGCTAATGCCTGTATCTGTTGGTCGGCAGCAGGTTGATTTTGTAAACTTGGCGAACGTTTTGGAGCAGGGCCCATGACAACAGCACCATCCTGGACTAACTGTTTGATTTTAGCCAGTAATTCAGGCCTCATGGTTTCCAGTTTTGGCAACACCAGGATACGGTATTGAGTTCCGTGAGGTAAGGTAATCAGCCCGTCTTTTACAGTCATATATTTTTCAATTACTTCAGCATTCATATAATCGAACTGGTAACCAACCGGAAGGGCAGGATCAGTAATCCCGGTCATTTTGGGAACATCTTCACCAATAAAATAAGCGGCATCAGCTACATTCAACCCCTGCTGAAGCATATAGTTTGAACGCTTGAGATATTGGGTGTAAACATCTATCTGGGAAAACCAGGTGTTTTTCCGGTTGAATTCGTTGCCAAAACCGGCATTCACGCCAGGAAATTTATCTTCATCAGGTTGGCTGATGTAAACATGCAAAAGAGTATTATTAATTCCTTCGGCAAAAAAGCGGTCCCCCCGTTGCTTAATGGTAGCCGGATAACGGCTAAATGCCCTTCCGCCACAAGTATTGGATTCGGCTGATATTTTTGTTTTTCCATAAATATGGCCGCAGGAAGTTGCTGCACGGTTTTCTATATTCCCCAAGTCGCCTTCACTCCAAAACTCTCCGCCAATTTCATCAGATTGTCCGCCATACATCAGGAACTCGCTTGGAAATCCCCAATGCCCGTAATTTTCAAGCCAGGTATGCAAACCATGTTGGTGACTAATTTCCCTTAAGCCTCCGACATAATCGTAGGCAACCTTGTCGGCCACCATACGGCGCATATCCCACAGGAAACGGTCGGAAGCCTGTTCGCTGCCCACAACTTTTCCCTGATATACCGGAAGGTAAGGGACAGGATCGTAACCATATTTTTGCTTAAATTCACTTATAAAATCATCGGTAAAATTCTGTCCGCCTGTTTCGTAACTATCCTCAACCACCACCTTGAATGTTTTCCGGTCGGCCTCAGGAATGCGTCTTAAAATTTCACCCAGAAAGGAATCGAAATGTTTTGCCACATGGGCTTTGCTTAATTTGTCAACTTCATAACCTGTGGCTTCGGGAGATGCGGGGCTGTTTTTTGTCCCCGTCGGGGTCATACCGGTACGGAGAATAACCCAATCACCCTCCGGCACATCCCAGGTAAGGGTTCCATCGGCTGCCAAATTATTTGAAATGTCTATTACTTTTGATGCATCAATCACCGTGGAAGGATCATTGGACTCAGGTTGTTGCGGCCATTGATATTCATTCCAATATGGCAGCGGAGTTTGGAACATTTTAGCCAGGGTTTTCTCGCTGTAACGTTCAACCCGGGGTGAAGCTGCCAGGACAACCTCGGCCAAACCGCTGTTTTGCCTTTCATTTTTAATAATCAGGCGAAAATGTGTAGCTGTTACCGTAGGGAATGAAACAACAACCGGGGCATAAGGATTAAAACCAACATTTAGCGCAGGATTGGTACGGTTTATCTGAAATTTGCAAAGATTACGGTAGTCCCCGCCGGCTTCCTGAACCTGAAGAGTGGCATCTGCCAATATAGGATGTTCAGTGGTTTGAATTGAAAGGCTGCGTGCGGTAAACGGTTCTTTTGCTTCAAGATTAATCACATATTCCTTTCCTGCCGGTATATTAATCCCTGTTTTACTATCTCCATCCGTTATTTTTCCTAATCCGGGGATAACTGGCTCTGAGGTAACAGTTCCATTTTCTGAGTTCAAAACAAGCCGTTCATCTTTGGGTGCAGGATAGGCAATAACCTTAACATCCTGGAAAATATCGTTAGGTTTATCTAACTTTTGAGTGAATTTCTGCGGGCCTTTTACATGTACCTCCGAAGCAGCCAGGTAACGCATGGCCTCATCTGATTTTATCCAGGGACCGCCAGATTGGCTCCATCCCGGAGAATTGAAAATGCCAATTTCAATGTTCAGTTCAGTTGCCGTTTTCAGTGCAGTATGAATGATATCCCACCATTCGTCGCTTAATATTTTCACTTTCCCATAAGGAACATCTGCCTGGCCAATATTTCCTATATAGGCCCGGTTGATTCCGGCTTTCTTCATTGCCTGAAGATCCTTCACAACCCCTTCTTTCGAAATATTGTCGGAGATCCAATACCAGTAAACACTCGTCTTCATTGAATCAGAAGGTACAATAAAGCCACTCCCTAGTGTTTTATCCGATACTATTTTTTTGCCTGATCCGCAAGCCACAAAAAAAATCGCTGCAAAAAAACAGTTTAACAACCATATCCATTTTTTCATAATTGACAGTTTAGTTAATTGTTTATTGTTATTTTTTAAAACATATTTTAACGATTAAAAACTAATCAAAATTCGACCGGAACGTATATATTCCTGATTTAACCCGGAATACTGCCTTGCCATTTTCCATTCCTAAAAATGTTACTCCAACGGCTTTGCCTGCAGGATTTCCCGATTCAGTAACCCGGGAATCTGATTTTGCCGGTACATAAACAGTTGCGGTTGTATTTACCGGGATAGAAATGTTCATGGTGAGTTTTCCGTTTTTACGCTTCCATTTGCTGACGATACGTCCATACATGGAATCATGATAAGCATCAACAGAATTCAAATCACCTACAATCGATGGATTAATGATAATATGTTTGAAGCCGGGTGCTGCAAAATCGAACTGTATTCCTGCCAGGAATTTATAAAAATATTCACTGATCAAACAAAAGGGCGTATGATCATGCGAATCGTACCCATCCCAGCTTTCCCACATTGAGTTGGCCCCCTGTTTGACCATATACCCCCAACCTGGATATTTTTCCTGGGTAGCAAGTTTATATGCCAATTCCGGATTCACTTCCGGAAGATATTCCATCATTGCCGAAGTACCTAAAAATCCTGTACTTAACCTGTCCCCTTTTCCCCGTATATCCTGAACCAAATGCTCCAAAACAGTATCTTTCATTTCATTAGGGACTAATCCGTATTCAAGGGAAACAATATTGGTCGATTGCCTGTATCCCGTAGGTTTATCGCCATGATAGATCCCTGAGTTTTTATTTAAAAATTCATTATTAAAATTAACCGAGATACGCTTGGCCCATTCCCCCAGAGCCTGAGCTTCCTTAGTTTTCCCAAGTATATTACTGATTTCAGACAGACGTTTCACAATTAAATAATGGGAGGCTGTTCCATAAAAGGTATTGCCTTCAGGCGGGGCCATGGTATTATTACGCACATTATCGTTGAGTTCCATCAACGGTGCAACCCAATCGCCCAATACATCATTGATGATCTCAGGTTTGTCTTTTACCTGCCTTTGTAAACTACTTTTAGCAAAACGGAGCATAACATCATAATTTTTCTCCATCGTTTTGGAGTCGGCATAAAATCCGTAAAGATCGCAGGGTATATAGACCATGGCAGCCGGCCAGGTTGTGGAAGCATTCTTATCGTAAAATGTAGAAGGAGCTACCGTCGACAGCCCTCCTTCTTCAGTTTGGGTACCGGCCAAATCAGTTAACCATTTCGTATAAAAACCAGCCATATTAAAGTTGTACATGGCTGCCTTAGCAGAAAGATAATTATCCGCTGTCCACCCCTGTTTTTCCCTCTGTGGACAATCGGTAGCAATACTGTGGTAGTTGTTTAAAAGGCTATTTACCGAATTCTGCTGTATCTTATTGATCAATGAATTGGAACAGGTGAAGTTCCCGGCCTTTTCAACATCGGTATGTACCGGAATGCCTTCCACATTTTTAATCACAACACCTTCATCAGCAGTAATCCGTATGTACTGAAATCCCTTATAAGAAAAATGGCACTCAAAGGTTTCTTCTTCTCCACCCTTGAGGATGTAACCGTTCTGCTGGCGGATGTTCAAACCTTTATCATAAAAAGAAGCATAATGCTTATCCCTGACCTCATATTTGAATCTTGAGGGTGGCAGATTGGGTACCAATTCTTTATCTGAAGGAGTTTCACAATATTCAACCAGAACTTTTGCCCCTGAAGGCCCCTGGACTTTCACCCTGGCCCATCCGGCAATATTCCTTCCAATATTGTAGACTGTTATCCCCTTCCCCTTATTATATGTTTTTACGGGGCTAATGGGGGAAAAGCAACGAACCGGGGGCATCATCTGCGATTCCAGCCTGGCGTTCCATTGCACAACAGAAACATTCTTCCAGTTGTCTTCATTGAATGAAGGAGAGCTCCAACCTTTTTGTTCCAGCCGAGCATCATACAATTCCCCGTGGCGGGTATCATCATATACAATGGGCCCGCCCGCAGTCTTCCACGTGTCGTTCGTTACCACGCTTATTTTTGTTCCATCTGTGAATTCGATATGCAGCAAAGCAATAACCTTAGGCTGATCAACCCAGGAAGATTTGCTCAATCCCCAGACATCATTGCAAATTGGATTGTACTGCCCCCTTCCCAACATGATTCCAATTGCATTATTCCCATGCTTAAGCTGATTGGTTACCTCATAACTGGCATACAAGGAACGTTGGTCAAAATTTGTCCAGGCAGGATCAAGCACATGGTCTCCAACTTTTTTCCCATTCAAAAAAGCCTCATAATATCCTAACCCGCAAATATATAAGTTCGCAGACTTGATTTTCTTGTCAATTGAAAATTCTTTACGGAAAAGAGGAGAAGGATCATATTGGGGATTTGGCATTTCATATAGGGTAAAGATCGTGCTGTCCTTTCCTGTTAACCATGGCCATGTCCTGGTTCCATGTGATAAATTATTCAATTCAGAATCCTTATGCTGTTTCCATTCTTTTCTCCATTGTCCTTCTTCTTTATAAGCAATCCATTGGGCGCTTTCCCAGTCTTGTTTCTCTAACAGGCCCATAGCCCAATAAGCAGGCTTACTCCATTGGGAAACTTTGCCGTCCATGTCCCAGACCCTGACTTTCCAGAAATATTTTGCACATGACTGCAAAGCTTTGCCCTTAAATACAACCTGTATCGATTGGTCAGAATCAATTTTCCCGGTATTCCATATATCGCCGTTATTCTCAGCAAGCAATTCAGGTGTAGAAGAAACAATGACCTGAAAAGCAAGCTGGATGTCCCCTCTTTTTGGAGATAATATTTCCCAGCTTAAACGGGGTGAGAGATCATCCACTCCCTGCGGATTTTTAAGATATTCACAACGTAAATTTGTAACCACTGCTGCCCGCAATGTGATGCAGAAAAAAAACAATCCAATGACAAGTAAATATTTTTTCATTTATAACATTATATATCAATGAATCAAAGTTCTGAGTAAACGAAATTGAAACGCCCGCCGGGTGCAGTATCCCCATTGACATAAAAGTCCATGATATTCCCATTTTCCTGCATGTTATCATTCCACTTAAACTCAAAGTCGAGCGATTTCCCCTTAAGGTTGAGTACGCTTCTGGGAATCTCCAGTTCCAGTTTATTCCCGTTGACGTCATACCTGGTCAGGGCAACTTGTTCCCACTCCCACCGGTTTCCTACATTTTTCTCAACAACTGCCTTATTACCCTTTGGATTTACCCTGTTTATGACATAATCGTATCCATTCCATCCGGTGGATTTATTGCGGTCTATATCAATGAAAAGCATCATCCAGTTGCGGTCAGTGTGAGGAGAAAGGGCAGCAGCGGTTTCTGCATAGAAATAAACCTTTTGGACATCGCGTGCTACTTTGGCCCCAACGATATCATTTCTTCCGGTATTATTCCGGTAATATTGGTTGAAACGGCCACGGTGATCGCGGTGTAACGTATTTCCTTTATAATGCCTGAAACAGGGAGTCACATCAGCCCAGTCATTTGCCTTACCCAATTTAATTGTTTTGATTGCAGAAACCTTCTCAGGAGGGGTCATCCCTTTAAATTTCCGCACCTGGTCGACCAGTTGAAGATAATACACATCGCCTTTATCGCCCCAGCCTTTATTGGGTTCAATATCCCGGCTGTGTTCCCAGTCAAACTCATCGACAAACGAGAATGGATCGCCAGTCCAATGATCTTTGGGTAACAATTGATTGGCAACATATTCGTTCCATCCGGTCACAAAAACCAGTTCCGGATCCAATTCAAAGGCACGGTCCCATTGCTCCATAAAATTCCATCCATAGAGATAGCCGTCAATCCGGGGATCGAAGCCATTTCTTTTGCTGAAACTGCGCCCATAAGTTCCGGGCAAATTAAACGCACTGCAATGGCCATTGGTGGCAGGACAGGCATTCTGGGCGATGCCAACAGTAACCTCCTCGAATTTTCCATCTTTTGCTTCAACATAGCCATGCTGAGGGTAATCTTCTAGCCATCCCCACTGGTCGTTGCGACTTGGCCCATTTACATAATCAGGTTGTCCGGGGCGAAAAGTAAAGAAAGCTGCAATTTCCTTATCTTCAGCCGAATTGGTCAGATTGTCCGGATATCCCATGATGCAAGGTTTCCCTTTCCAGTAAAACCAAAGATTGCTGTAACGGCCCGGCTTATATACATCGCGATAAAGCTGCCTGAGAGAAATTAATGAATTTTCAGAGGGCCCAAATGGAAGCATGAATGCTATATGGGGAACGTTTACCCCATCTTGCTGCGCCTGATTCCAGGTTTTTAGCAAGGCCTCATACGAATCCTTCCAGGTTTCATGGCCATTTGTACAATCGAAAAATACGGCATCTATTCCGGCATCAGCCAACATTTCGGCATGTTTGCGCAATACCCATGGATCCGTGGTTTGATAATAACCCAATAAGGGTTGCTCCCAGTAGCAAAGCCCATAGGGTTTACCGCCCCAGGCGGGATGATCATAGTCTTTCATCGCCCCTGGATATTTCCTGACAATTTCGGTGGTGTTTTTTACCTCCATGGTAGTGTCGTCATTTCCCTGATGCCAGGTCCAGTAAAAAATAGCCACAAACTTATTTTTTTTCTTCTGACCGGTTTCAGGGTAATCCCTCACTTTTCGTCCCAGGGCATCTGTTGCCGCCCATTGATCACTGATGACTGCCTGCGCTTTAACTTGTTCAAACCAGAGACAAAAAATTGCTATCGCTGCAACTGATTTCACCAGATATTTCTTTGTCATTCCATTCAAATATGATTTGACAGACAATGCAACAACATATTCACAATCTATAAGTTATGCCATTATTACGAATTGTAACAGTTGTAAATTTTTAAACTTTTAAAATTCGCATTTTTTTGGTAAAAACAACTTGATAATACAAGTTTTTTATTCCTGAAATTACAAGGATTTGCTAAGGATATTTATTCAGTTTTCCGTTCGCCTGTAAGTATGACAAATGAATTAAAGGGAAGCCTGACTTCGCTTTTTAATATAACTCACTTATTATCAGACACTTATTTATTTTAAAAATAAATGCTGTTGTCCTTCATGAAGATGAACCCTATGCCCCATCCACTCAAAATCTCCTTTAAGGCCCTGTGGCAGGATGATTTCAGCATCAATTCCGGTTTCCCCTATCTTATTCAGGTGCATCTTTATTTCTCCGTTTGGATGTGGCATTGAAGCAGTTACTTCGGTTAATCCGCCCAAAGCCGGTGCAATCCTGACAGTAGAAAAACCCGGGGATTCGGGGACAATACCGCAAACGACGGCAAGAAAATCGTAAAGAGGACAGGCGCTCCAGGCATGACAATCGGAACGGGTGGGCTCGGGTTTTTCAGCAAAAGTTGTCAACCCCAAATCAAGCATATCGCGCCAGGGCTTAAGTTGGGAGTAATACACATCACCCATCCCGGCCTTTTTGAGTGCCTGAGTCAGATAGAACCGGAAATAAAAAGTAACCTGTGCCAAAGAAGCATCATCCAGTAATTTCTTCATCACGGTTTTCCTTGAAGATTC
>JAUZOH010000060.1 GCA_030706565.1 Bacteroidota bacterium
CAACATTGTTCAGCTCAATATTTTTTACATGACGGATAGAAAAGCCGTAAGCCGGCATAGTCCCAAACATGCCCGGTTCAGGATAAGCATCGGCTTTCTCGGGCGGAATAACAGAAGCCTGATCAACAGTACCTCCGCCCTGATGATATATCAATATATTATTCAGATGTACATCTTCAATACAATTGCCCGGAATACCACAAATCTCCGAGCCGGTTTTAGGGGTTGCATTATAAACCACCACATCGCTGATATTTACCCTTCTTAGCGCACCGGGCAGAGTACCTTGTGGAGCACGCATACGGCTGCCCAATCTCAGAAATATCGGGGCATTGACTATGTCTCGCATGGTAATGTTCGAAACAGAGATATCTTCAAGGTAACCTCCATCAACAGTTTCCAGGGCCAGTCCCTGGCAATCTTCGAAAACGCAATTTGAAATGGTGATATTTTTAAAGCCGCCATTTGATTCGGTTCCCAACTTTATCCGGCCGGTACGGTTAACCTGGTAAGGAGGAACAGCCCGTTTAAAAGTACCATCCAGCAAGGAACCCAACTCAAGACCTCCAGTAACATAGCAATTGGTGATGGTCACATTCCGGGTCGGCCGGTTATAACCCAGTGCATAGCAACTCTTCAGGCAGATCCCGTCATCCCAGGGAGAATTCACGCTGCAATTAGAAACCCTCACGTTACTGCAGCAATCAATATCCATTCCGTCACGGTTGGTATCAATTTTCAGGTTGTCAATGGTAAGATTATCCACACCGGTAAGCAGCATGCCAAAATGGCCCCCCTTAAGAATGGAAAAATCGCGTAAAATCACATTATGGCAATTTTTTAAAGCAATAGATTTATTACCCAGAGACAGCGGCAGACTGTCGCGCCGTAAACTCCGCGTCAACCCTTTGCCATAAATCAGCCCGGGACCCAGAATTGAAATATCATGAATATCTTCGCCCCATAACAGGCTATTATGCCAATGGCTATGTCCAAAATCCTGATATGCATCCCAGGGATTGTTTTCGGGTTTATTATATGCCGAAGTATCCGATGAAGCTTCTATTATTGAACCCTGGTCAAGATAAAGGGATATGTTGCTTTTTAATTGTACAGATCCACAAATGTAAGTACCCGCAGGGAAAAATACTGTTCCACCCCCGGCAGAGGATGCGGCATCAATAGCCTTGGATATTGAAGGTGAATCAAAGGCCTTCCCATCTCCCCTTGCGCCAAAATCTTTTACATTATAAATTCTAGCAGAAACAGCTTTACTTTCCTGCCCAAAAACTGACAATAAGGAAATAAACGACAGGATAACCAGGTTTATAGCGGTTTTATACTTCATTTTTAGGATATTAAATTTATAATCAGGTTTGTTTTTAGACATTAACACCATGAAAAAGTTTAAAGGTTTATACGACTTTATTTTCCCGGCTGAAAAAACTTAATGTAATTTACTTTTAAAGTTGAAATAAAAAACTTACGGTTGCAAATAAATGAAAGAAATAATAAAGATCATTTCAAAGACTTTACGACTGTTACTAAGTAAATTAGACTCAGGAAGAAGAAACAGAAAATTCATTAAAAATTGAGTTTAGATTAAAACGGCTGAATCTTGCAAAGCCCTGGTACGATAGAATAATATTATCAACATAAACTTATATATTTGTGGAATTCAAAATTCAAAGTAATAAAAAATGCTGACAGTCGAAAAAATTGGGGGAACTTCCATGTCGAAGTTCGAAGATGTGCTGGCCAATATTATCGTAGGAAAACGCAAAGCCGGAGAGTTGTATAATAGAATATTTGTGGTTTCCGCTTATAACAATGTAACCAATTGGCTTCTGGAACACAAAAAAACCAATGAACCCGGAGTATACGTTAAATTTCTCAACCGCGAAGACTATAATCAATCGCTGAACGGAGTAATGAAAAAACTCATGGCCATCAACAAAACACTGGAGACCTTGGGATTAAATGTCAAAGAGGCTGATGATTTTATTCAACGGCGAATTGAGAAAGCGTCCAGCTACCTGGAAAGTATGAATGATGTGATTGCTTCGGGTTACATAGATAAAAAGAATATTTATCTGGCTGCACGCGAAATATTAGCCTCCATAGGAGAAGCCCACTCGGCCTTTAATTCTGTCAACATTCTGAAAAATAAAGGAATAAATTCAACCTTTGTGGATCTTTGCGGATTTAACGACAAAGAATATCTGACCATTGACCAACGCATCCACAAAGCATTTAAAGACCTGGATTTTCCCAAAACCATAGCCATTGCCACCGGTTATACCAAAGGAACAGAAGGAATCATGCGCGTTTTCGACAGGGGATATTCGGAAGTCACCTTCAGCAAAATAGCGGTTGAAGTTAAAGCTGACGAAGCCATCATCCATAAAGAATTTCATCTTTCGTCGGCTGATCCAAAAATTGTGGGAGTTGAAAAATCTGTACCCGTGGGATTCACCAATTTTGTAGTTGCCGACCAGCTGGCTGATATTGGCATGGAGGCCATCCATCCCAAAGCATCCAAACCTTTGGAAAGGGCCAATATTAGTATCCGTATAAAAAACACTTTTGAACCCGAACATGAAGGTACCCTGATTTCAAAAAATTATGTAGGTAAAAAATCGAAAGTTGAAATTGTTTCCGGAACCGATAAGGTAATTGCAGTCGAAATACATGATCCATCCATGGTTGGTGAAGTCGGTTTTGACCTGAACATCATGCAGGTTTTTCTTAAACATAACATCAGTTATATTCTAAAAGCCACTAATGCCAATAGCATTACTCATGTAATCTGGGATAATGAAAAAAGCAAAACGCTGATTGAAGAATTAAAACAGAAATATGAGATGGTTAACGTTCAGCCTGTGGCTTTGGTTTGTGCAATAGGTTCCAACATTACCCAACCGGGTATTTTGGCCAAAGCAGCAAAAGCACTGGCAGATAATGGAATCAATATTGCCTGCGTTTCCCAATCGCTTCGCCAGGTAAATATTCAATTTGTGATTGACCGGAATAAGTATAAAAAAGCAGTCATTGCGCTCAATGATGCCCTCTGCCCTATCGAGTAAAAATCAATAATCAATGATTTAAGGCAACTGATACTGTAATTTTATCAGCTTATCAAAACAAAACAACCTTACACAGATGTCCAAGTATAAAGGCTTAACATTAATACTTTTACTTGGACATGTGCATATTAACTTTAGTCTCATTTTTCCCCTTTTTAGTCTATTTAGCTCTTGGCATTTATACCTTCTCAAAAAATCCCAACTCAATACTAAACCGTAGATTTTTTATTTCCTGCATGGGATTTGCAGTCTGGGCCTTGGGATTTACCCTGTTTTATATGGCCAAAAATGAAGACGCTGCCAGCTTTTGGATCAAATTTGCCCGAATTGGATTTTTGATTCAACCTGCAGCCCTCCTGTTGTTTTTCATGGCTCTGATTAAAGAAAAAAGAAGATGGCTACAAAATTTACTTTATATCCCGTCCTTATTTTTCATCCTGGAATATCTAAGTTCAAATGTGGTTATCTCAAATCCCGGAGTCAGGCAATTGGCTGTCATTACAAACCAGTCACCATGGTGGCCATTTCTTTTAAATGCCTACTGTTATTCCTATACATTAATAAGCCTTCTGCTGGTCATCATCTGGGGGAAAAGGAATCCGGATAAAAAGAAAAAACAACTTGTGCGGTGGATTACCGGAGCTTTTGTACTGTATGTGCTGAGCGATTCATTCTGTGACATATTCCTTAAAAACCAGCCAGATATTGATCATATATTCGCCCTTTTCTGGGCAATCCCGATTTGGATTATCATAGAACGCTTCGATTTGATGGTTCTTACTCCCAGGAGAGCAGCCAACGAAATATTATCAAACATGAAAGAATTTATATTTTTCATCAATCGTGAAGGCGAAATCACTTTATCCAATAAATATACAGAAAGCTCATTGGGGTACGGATCTTCCGAGATCTGCGGGAAACCTGTCGATTCGTTATTCTCAGATGGTTCTGAAATGATTGAAAAAATTAAAAACTCAAAATCTATTAAAATAGATTACCCGGGAATTTATTTGAAATCCAAAAATGATGCGCCTATTCCGGTTACACTTTCTGCATCAAAAATAAAAGATAAACTTGGAAATCTTTTAGGGACTATAATCCTTGCAAAAGACATACGTCAGGAAATATCCCTTCATCAAGAAATAGAAAAATGCAATGCCATTGAAAAAGAATTAATTCGGG
Organism: Bacteroidota bacterium; assembly: GCA_030706565.1. Lineage (NCBI taxonomy): Bacteria > Pseudomonadati > Bacteroidota > Bacteroidota bacterium. The sequence goes on from JAUZOH010000060.1 coordinate 4,269, forward strand.
AAAAAGAAAAAGCCGAAAAAGCCGATCATCTCAAGTCTGCTTTCCTGGCCAACATGTCGCACGAAATCAGAACACCCATGAATGGCATCCTTGGTTTTGCGGAAATATTAAGAAAACCCAACCTCAGCCAGGAGAAAAAAGAAAAATACCTTAATGTAATAAATTCCAGCGGCGAACATCTTTTAAACTTATTGAACGATATCATCAATATTTCCAAAATAGAGGCGGGACAAATCGAACTATCCGAATCCAAAATCAAACTTAATGACATTTTGCTGAATATAGCTTCCCTGTTTAGTACCAGTAAGACAAACAGGAAAAAGACGAAGGTGCTGATCAAAATCTCTCATGAAATGCTGGAAGAAGATCCCTGTATCCTGGCAGATGGATTCCGTTTAAAACAAATTTTAATAAACCTGATTGGGAACGCGATAAAATTCAGCAATTCCATAGATGGAAAAGTAGAATTCGGATATGAATATATTAACGGCACTGAAGAAGAGCTGCATGATAATCAAGCCACAGACCATACCCACATCAGGTTCTTTGTATCTGATAACGGTATAGGATTATCCCCGCAACAACAGGAATTAATTTTCAATCGCTTTGTACAGGCCGATGACTCCATCTCAAAAAGATATGGCGGAGCAGGATTGGGACTGGCTATAACTAAAGGGCTGGTCGATCTTTTCGAAGGTAAAATTTGGGTTGAATCAAAGGCAGGAAAAGGTTCCACATTTTTCTTTACAATTCCCCTGAACAGAGTAAATTCATGAAATCATTCAATAATCTTCCTTAAAATACGATGAATAATTAAAGCTGTAAAGAGCTGATTTAATTTAAATTATATGACATCAGGCAGAAATAATTTTTTGATCAAATTTTTTAAAATTTGTAACTTTATAAATAATTGGAGGATAATTATTTTTCATTTTTGATCTTATGAATTCAGACCCCATTCTTTTGATTGAAGATAATGCTGATGATGAATTGCTCACTATACGGGCGATAAAGAAAAATAATATTCTAAACCAGGTGATTGTCGCACATGATGGCAAAGAAGCTCTTGAATTGCTTTTTGCTGAAGGGGAAAATAAATGCCAGGCCTGCGAACCGAAAGTCATTTTACTTGACTTAAATCTTCCAAAGATTAGTGGATTGGATGTTCTCAAAGCCATCAGGGAGGATCAGAGGACAAGAAACTATCCCGTTGTAATTCTAACTTCATCCAAAGAAGAAGAGGATATAAAAAAAAGTTATACCTTGGGAGCGAACAGCTATATCCGTAAACCGGTTGACTTTGACCAGTTTACAGACACTATCAAACAATTGGGATCATATTGGCTTCAACTAAATGAAACTATTTGATTTCTTTACTTTACCTTTGACCATCCAATAAGTAATAAAACATAATTGTAAATATGAACAATAATTCCACTTATTTTGAGCAAACAGACAAATGGAAAGATAAGGTAATTCTTATTGTGGAAGATAATGAAACAAGTTATTTTTTGCTTAAGGAGATACTTGAAGATACCGGGGTCCAATTATTACGGACAGATAATGGTGAGGAAGCCCTGGAAATGGTAAAAAAAAGACCAGAAATTGATCTGGTCATTATGGATATTTTACTTCCGGTCATGAACGGCATTGAAGCCACAAAAAAAATAAAGCAAATCAGGAAAGACTTACCAGTAATTGCCCAGACAGCCAATGCCATGTTTGATGACAGGTCGAAATATATAAATGCCGGATGTGATGATTATATTTCCAAACCCATCAATCTTTCTGAACTTATGCAGATAATTTCAAAATTTCTGGATTGATTAAATTAATTAGCTGCTCCGAGTAATTCCTTAACTTTCCGGGCAATTTCCTTACTATCGGCTTTACCGGCAAGTTGTTTGGTTGCCATGCCCATAACTTTTCCCATATCTGAAGGTTGTTTGGCCCCTGTTTGTTCTATAATTCCCTTTAAGATGGTAGTAAGTTCTTCCTCACTTAATTGGGCAGGCAGGTATTCTTCTATTACTTTAACCTGTTTCATTTCAACCTCATACAAATCGGTACGGTTTTGCGATTTATAGATATCGGAGGATTCCCTGCGTTGTTTAACCATTTTCTGAAGAATCTTCAATTCAGTTTCTTCGGGAAGGTTCTCGTTGCCGCCTTTTTCGGTTTTAGCCAACAGGAATTCGGCTTTTATTCCCCTGAGGGCTTCCAATTTTTCTTTATCCTTAGCCAACATGGCTTTCTTGATGTCGGCATTTACTTTTTCAAATATACTCATTGGTTTACATCTTTTTATTAATAGTTGTACCCATTTTATCAATCAGTCCACATTATCGTGCAAGTAAGCATTGTCTTCACGCAAATGAATATTTTTTTGTTCATCCTCGGAAAGGGTAAATCTCGAAATATTTGATGCTTCGGGCTTTTTAAAACTCTCAATTTTAATATTCCGGCGAATATAAGCCGGCTGATTTTCCAAATTTTCAATAGCATTGTCCTTGCTGTTAATTGGCCGTCTCATCCCTTCATGCCTTGTCTTCAAATCTTTTACCCTGTCTGTGGACTGTTTCCCATCAACAACAAATTCAGGTTCCTGATTTTTTAAGACATCTTCAAAAATCACAACTTTTGATTTTTCCTTATCTGAAATTTGAAAATCTATATGAGCCTGTGAAGTTTTTTCATTTTTTGATTCCTGGCTGCTTTTATTTTTTACTACAAAAGTATTGTCAGTACTTATATCCTTATTCGTAGAGGTATCTTTAAGAAGAATTCTGTCGGTGCTTTTTTTCTTTGCATACAATTCAGGAATGGCATTGGGCTCAAAACCGGTAGCAATGACGGTTACACAAATTTGATCAGAAAGGTTTTCATCACTTCCCGTCCCCCAAATAATTAAAGCATCTTTAGCAACAGCGCGGGTCAAATAATCCGTTATTTCGCCGACCTCGTCCATACTTACTTCGTCAGAACCCGAAGTAATATTAAGCAGAATACTTTTGGCACCTGTAATGTCATTGTTATTTAACAGCGGAGAACTCAGGGCATCCTGAATAGCTTTCAATGCTCTGCCTTCGCCCTCTGCACAGGCAGATCCCATTATGGCCACGCCACTGTTGGTCATAACGGTTTGTACATCAGCAAAGTCAACATTGATATATCCGTGAACAGTTATGATCTCAGCAATTCCTTTAGCTGCAATAGCCAGGACATCATCAGCCTTGGCAAAAGCCTCTGATATCTTAAGGTTGCCATACATTTCGCGCAATTTTTCATTATTGATGATCAATAACGAATCTACATATTCCTGCATTGCACGTATTCCTTCCACAGCCTGATTAATACGTTGCTGGCCTTCAAAACGGAAAGGAATGGTAATAATTCCTACCGTAAGCAATCCCATTTCTTTTGCTGCTTTAGCAATAACAGGGGCAGCGCCGGTACCCGTTCCTCCGCCCATACCTGCTGTGATAAAAACCATCTTGGTATTTTTGGAGAGCAGTTCTACAACCTGGTCGATACTTTCAATGGCAGCCTGGCGGCCTATCTCCGGTTTATTCCCAGCTCCACGGCCTTCAGTAAGCGAAGCCCCCAACTGTAGTTTAACAGAAATCGGACTATTGGTCAAGGCCTGTGAATCGGTATTGCACAATATGAAATTCACATCCTTTATCCCCAGCTTAAACATGTGATTTACTGCATTCCCACCTCCACCGCCTACACCAACTACTTTAATAATGGAGGATTGATCTGTAGGAAGATCAAAATTGATAAGTTCTTCGGCCATGGTTATTTTATTTATAAGATTTTGACAACAAATTCAATTTATTTTTCAACTTTCTTTGATTTACATTTTTGCATCGTTTTCTTCAAAGATATTCGAAATTGTTTTCTTCAAAGAATCAAAAATTCCGTGCCCCTTGTTTATTTCAACATCCTGAGTACCGGTTGTACTTTCAGCTTCAGGCTTGGGCTCATCAACAGGAGTTTCCTTAGCATCTTCCTTATGAGCTTCCAGGTATTCATGCCCCTTTAGTAACAAACCTATACTGGTTGCATACATGGGTTGGTTAACGTCATCTTTTGTTTCAGAAGCCAGGTGTTCATTGGGAATCCCTATACGAACATCCAGTCCGGTTTTGAATCTGACCAGTTGTGGCAAATACTTCAACATTGCCCCCCCGCCGGTAAGAACGATACCTGCGCCCAATTTATCCAGTGAACCAAAATTCTCTATTTCAAAAGTCACTGCATCGAGAATTTCTTCCATTCGCGATTGAATAATATAGGCTAAACTCTTGAAAGAAATTTCCTTAGGATCACGTCCACTGATGCCGGGGATAGTGACCACCTTTTCTTCCGGAGCCAGATCGCCCAAAGCAGAACCAAACTGAATTTTAAGCAATTCGGCCTGTCGCTGCAAAATGGAACAACCTTCCTTGATATCCTTTGTAATGACATTGCCTCCAAAAGGAATAACAGCTGTATGGCGGATGATGCCGTCATGATAAACAGCCAGATCAGTAGTTCCACCGCCAATATCAACCAGTGCCACACCGGCTTCTTTTTCATCATCAGTCAGCACAGCCTCCGAAGAGGCAAGTGGTTCAAGAATCAGATTCTTAATGTTCAGCCCGACACGGTTCACACATTTTTCCATGTTCTTGGCTGAGTCAATTTTGCCGATTACTATATGAAAGTTGCCTTCAAGCCTGCGGCCGGACATGCCGACCGGATTTTTTACACCCGTTTCGTTGTCAACAATGTAACTTTGAGGCAACACATGAATAATCTCCTCGCCCACATCAACAGGAATCTTGTACATGTCCTTGATTAATGCGTCAATATCCTCTTTGGTGATTTCATCACCCTTGGTCTCACGATTGATATATCCCCTGTTGCGGATACTGCGGATGTGTTGTCCTGCAATCCCTACAAAAACGTCACTTAATTTAGCTCCGGTTTTGCGCTGGACATCATCCACAACCGTCTGTATAGCATTTACTGTTTCTTCAATATTCAAAACCACTCCCCTTTTCACACCTTTGGAAAGGGTTTTGCTCATCCCTAAAACCTGCAGTTTATTGTTTACATTCATTTTGCCAACAACAGCCACAATTTTTGTGGTTCCGATGTCAATGGCCCCAATAATGTTATTTTTTTCAATCATCGTTGTTTCTTTTTGTACAAACTACCTGATTTTTATACTTGAGATTAATTCCTGAATACTTATTCCAACCAGAATATTTAAGACCTTCTTTATAAAAAGTTTCAAGTTTCTTGAACTTTTCATCCATATCATCGATGCCCCCCAGCAAAATCACCTGATCGCCTACACGGGGAACCAACTTGAATTCATGGTTGGCATCTACATAAATTTGCTCAATCTGAGCACTCCAAAAATCATCATCATAAATATACTTGGCCAAAAAATAAAGGTCCCTGAGCAGACTCTTCTTTGCATTGGGTACAACTTTATTTTTAGAACCCAATTTTGACAAGGACTTAAGATTAAAATGTTCATTAATATTCCCGTTTGCAACCAAAGCATGAGAGGTATATTTACCGGACAATGGCATAATGCCTCCGTCATAATCGATATAATAACTTTCATTGTGGTTGTTTATAACTCTCAATATAGGATCACGTTGCTTTACCTCTATTTCCAATTTTCCGTCAATGGTTTTATAGACGTCAGCCTTTTCAACAGAAGGATAACTTTCCACTAACTTTTCAAGTTTCTTGGTGTTGATCTCACCCAAAGAATAACCAATAATCTGGCTATTTTTTCTGGACAGCAGCCTCAATATATCATTTTTCACAATAAAACGATTTTTTAAGCTATCGTTCACGGATATTTCAATTTCATGACAACCCACCCTGGACTCCCGTTTTGAAATAAATATAAGCGAGATGATGAGGTATAAAACCACTACCGACCAGATAATTATATTTCTAACCTTCTTTTTAGGCATTATTCATCCAATCCGAATTTGTTTATTAAACATTTTTTCACTGTACCGACCAATTTGTCAATATCTCCTGCGCCCATTGTCAACAAAACATCAAATTGCATCTTGGCCAGGGCATTCGTTAATTCTTCCTTGGAACAAAGAATCTTTTCCTTCACACTTACTTTGTCCAGCAGCATTTGAGAAGTCACCCCAGGAATAGGCTTTTCTCTTGCAGGATATATAGGAAGCAACACCAATCCATCGAGCAGATTGAGGCTGCGTACAAAATCTTCAGCCAAATCACGGGTACGTGTATAAAGATGAGGCTGGAATATCCCAAACACCTTACGGCCAGGATATAACTCACGGACTGAGCTGATGGTAAACCTCAACTCCTCAGGATGATGGCCGTAATCATCAATATAAATTATTTTATCCGTCTTCAGATGATAATCAAACCTGCGGTTCACCCCGCTGAAACTTTCAACAGCCTGCTGTATATGCTTTTCATCAACCTTTAACAACCAGGCCACAGCAACGGCAGCAATAGTATTTTCAACATTTAACAGGCCAGGGATTCCAATCCGCACATGAATGGGTTTCCCCTGTGGGAGTATAATATCCGCTTCATAGGCTCCCTCAACGATTTTAACGTTCTGTGCCGTAAAATCGGCTTTTTCTGTTAGGGAATAGGTGTAAATATTGATGTCCCGTTTACCAGAAAGATCCAAATCCAGTCCTTTTTTGATGACCAGATTGCCACCGGGCTGTATCTGATTGATAAACTTACAAAATGCCTTTTTCAATTCCTCGTGGGTTCCGTAAATATCTAAGTGGTCGGCATCAGCTGCCGTTACCACTGCAATATATGGGAACAACTGCAGGAAAGAGCGGTCGAATTCATCGGCTTCGGTTACTACAAAAGGACTTCCTGCATCAAGCAGGAGATTGGTCTGATAATTTTTTGAGATCCCTCCCAGAAAAGCATTGCATCCAAGTTCCGACTGCTTTAAAATATGTGCAATCAGGGTCGAAGTGGTAGTTTTCCCGTGAGTGCCGGCCACAGCAACCGTTTTTTGTCCCTTGGTCAGAAAACCCAAAGCCTGTGAACGCTTAATCAATTTATACCCATTATTCCTGAAATATTGCAATTCGCTATGGTCTGCAGGAATAGCAGGAGTATAAATAACCAATGTATGCTCTATCTCTTCTTTAAAGATTTCCGGTATTTCCTTAACATCCTCAGTGAAATGCACAGCGATACCTTCATCCTGCAGGGAGGAAGTAAGAGGGGTCGGAGTACGGTCATATCCGCATACCCTTTTACCCTTGGTTTTATAATAACGGGCTATAGCGCTCATTCCAATGCCGCCAATTCCTATAAAATAAACGTTTTGTATTTCTTTTTCAGGCATCGCTTTATTTTATCAATTTAAAAATTTCGTCAACAATAGCTGAAGCAGAATCACGAAGGGCGAGCTTTGAGATGTTCTTGGACAGACCAGCCCGTAATTCCTTATTCTTCAGTATTTCAAATGCTTTTGGGATGAGCATTTCTTTAGCATCAACATCCTTCACCAGCACAGCAGCCTGCTTATCAACAAGTGCCGTTGCATTCTTCGTTTGATGATCCTCTGCCACATTGGGTGAAGGAACCAAAATTGCCGGTTTAGCGCATAAACAAAGTTCCGAAACAGAAATGGCACCCGAACGCGAAATCACCAGGTCAGCCAGTGAATATGCAAGGTCCATGCGAGTTACAAAATCGGAAACCTTGATATTGGGATGGTCAATTGTTTTCAGGGTGGCCATAATACGTTTGTAATAGATCTTCCCGGTTTGCCAGATAACCTGAACATCACTGTTAACCAGTAGATCTATAGATGCCAAAACACTTTCATTAATACTTCTAGCCCCCAGGCTGCCACCGATAATCAACAAGGTGGGTTTGCCGGGTTGAAGCCCAAAATAGGCAAGTGCTTCCTCCTTCTTCCCTTCAATTACAACCACATCCTGCCTGACAGGATTGCCGGTCAGAATAATTTTATCAGCCGGGAAATATTTTTCCATACCGGGATAAGCCACACAAATCCTGGCCACTTTTTTTGCAAGCAGGCGGTTGGTAACTCCGGCATAAGAATTCTGTTCCTGAATCAGGGTAGGAATATTTAAACGCTGGGCTTGCTTGAGCAAAGGTCCGCTGGCATAACCGCCTACTCCAACTGCTACATCAGGGTGAAATTCTTTTAATACCTTTTTGGCTTTTGCCATGCTCTTCCAAAGCCGGAGTAGCACAGAAAAATTTTTCAGTAAATTCTTACGTTGAAATCCGCTTACTGGCAAACCCACAATTTTGTATCCCGCAGCCGGGACTTTTTCCATCTCCATCCGGTTTTCGGCCCCTACAAAGAGTATATCTATGCTGGCATCGCGTGCTTTCAACTCATTCGCGATAGAAACAGCAGGGAAAATATGCCCTCCAGTCCCGCCTCCGCTGATAATTATTTTTTTTAATGTTTTTTCCATAATCAAAATTAAACCTGTTGAGTTTCCAAACCTTCAGAAACGTCCTGATCTTCTGTACCAGCTTGCTTTTCTTCTTCATGCTTACGATTTACCTTCATCGCACTGCGGCTAATACTTAAAATTATACCCAATGAAGTACTTGTAAACAACATAGAAGAACCACCCATGCTGACCAATGGCAATGTCTGCCCGGTAACCGGTAACAATCCCACCGTAACAGATGTGTTAATTATCGCCTGAAACACAAGATTAAAAGAAAGCCCCAAAGCCAGGAATGCAGGGAATGTCCGTTCACAACTTCTGGCAATCACCCCTGCCCTGTATAAAATAAATAAATATAACATTAACACTACTACCCCACCAATCAATCCATATTCCTCAATGATGATCGCATAAATAAAATCGGAATAAGGATGAGGAAGGAAATTACGTTGGGTACTATGGCCAGGGCCTTTACCCAAAATACCCCCGGTAACAATGGCAATTTTCGACTGATCGACCTGATAACTGCCTACATCCTCGTCATCCTCTTCTTCTCCTTTTCCCATATAACTCTCGATACGATGCTTCCAGGTGGCAATCCGGTTATTTTTTTTATTGTTGCTGTCACCAAATGTAAGTACTAACGCAATAAAAACAGCCACGAAGATTATTCCTGCGCCAAACAGAAGAAAGAGATGCTTGAAACTGATGCGCCCCAGGAACATCAGGACAACTGAAGTTGTAAACAACAATGCAGCCGTTGAAAAATTCGCCGGCAAAATAAGCATGCAAATCACCACAACGGGAATTACAATCGGGAGAAATGCTTTCTTAAAATCCTTGATGACATCCTGTTTAAGTGAAAGCATTCTTGCAATATACATGATCAATGCCAGTTTTGCCAAATCAGATGTCTGGAAAGTCAGTCCGATTCCAGGAAGAGTCAACCAACGTGAAGCCGAATTAAGGTTAGCTCCAAAAAGCAAGGTTATGCCTAATAAGGGTACAGAAAGTAAAAGCAGCAGTTGGGACAAACGGGAATAATATTTATAAGGAATCAGGTGTGTAACAAAAATGATTAACAATCCAACCATCAGGAACGAACCATGTTTCAGGATATAATAAGCCGTGTTCCCATGTTGAAAGCGATAAGCCAAAGTACCGGTTGAACTATATACTGCCAATACCGAAAATATGGATAACATAAATATTACGGTCCATATCACCGAATCACCCTTTAAATATTTTCTCAGTTTTTGAAACATTCAGTAAATATTAACTCATCAATTTTATAAGTTCCTAACCGCATCTTTGAATTTTCTTCCCCTGTCTTCATAATTTTCAAACAGATCGAAGCTTGCACAGGCCGGCGACAAAAGAACGGTTTCCCCGCTTTTAGCCAAATAATACGAACGTTTGACAGCTTCTTCCATCGACTGGGTATCAACAATGGCATCAATCATGTCATCGAAAGCCGCATGAATCTTGGTATTATCTTTTCCCAGACAAACAATAGCCTTCACTTTTTCCTTTACCAAATCGTAAAGAGTTGCATAATCGTTGCCTTTATCAATGCCACCCACAATCCATACAACTTTTGTGGTCATGCTTTCCAGTGCATACCA
>JAUZOH010000061.1 GCA_030706565.1 Bacteroidota bacterium
AAAATGATTGTCCTCCGTTTTCATCTCGCAAACTTTCTGGGCATAATTGATGGCATCTGTTTCACAATTCACCCCATGAACGACATGCCCTACAGGCAGTTGGGGATATCCAAACCACGTATTCAATATATCAATGAATTCAGTGGAATAACGGCTATCCTTATTTGAGGAAATTCCCAGCAATTTAATTTTGCCCTGATCTGCATATTTATAAAGCATATCAAGAGCCAGGACATCGTCCACATCATTGCCCATATCGGTTTCAAAAATAACCCTTAATGGAACTTTGGGCGTTTTCCCCTTGGAAATTCCTGTAAATGTTATTATTGAAAGACAGATCGACAGAGTAAAAACTTTAAGTAACAGTTTCTTTCTCATTGGTTTGATTTTATTAACATAAAATTATTTTGATTTTTTTAACTGTATTTTCCTAACAGTAAGGTTAAAATAGAATTTTCAATTTTTTTTCTATTTTCAGATTTTCCATAGATGTTATGGAGGCATACTTTTCCTATACATGATGTTATCATTAGATTTCATGTTCATTATTTTTTATATTAGATTGCTTAAATGGATTAAGAATGATGAATATACTCTGGCATAATTTAAGATTTTCCCATTATGTTACCCTGAGTTGATATTCTTTTCCTAAGATTTACTATAACTCAGGGAGACGAATAAATAGCCGAACCACAACAACATTCTTTCATATCTCTTCCTAATAATTATTTTATATTTTTGAGTGCGCTATACCCCGGCATAAATTATCATTCCAATCCCTGAAAGGAACAAAATAAACATCATGGCTAAAAGTCCATTTACCCCTTTTACGCCCTTAAATTCTTTCCAGATAAATACCCCCCACAAGGCTGCCACCAAGGTTGCCCCCTGGCCTAAACCATAGGAGATTGCAAATCCTGCTTTCCCTGCAGCTATAATACTTAACATCATTCCGATACACCAGATTGTTCCACCCAAAACACCGGTTAAATGTTCTTTCAGACGGCCCTTGAAATATGTTGAAAAAGGGATAGGTGAACCTTCAAAAGGTTTTTTCATCAGGATGGAATTGAATATGAAGTTACTAAGCAAAACTCCTAATGAAAATATAAATACTGCCGTATATGGTGTTAATGAACCACTTTCGGGTTTCTCAAAATTGCCGGCCATTGAACTGGCAACAAATCGATAAAACAAAGCCATCAATACCCCGCCAATGATAGACAAAAGAATTCCCTTAGTCGGCACTTTCTTAGATTGGGAAGCATTTTTTCTATAAGCCAGAGCGTCTAATACAATGGCAATGGTAATAATAGACACACCGATGAACAACCACAAAGCATTGCCTTGCGGATTGGCCATATAATTGACTATAACGCCCAAGACTAGAGCCAAGCCACAGCCTATAGGAAAGGCGACAGACATTCCTGCTATAGAAATGGCAGCAGTAAACAAAATATTGGCTGCATTAAAAACCACACCGCCCAATAAAGCATTGCCCATGTTGCTCATTGAAGCCTGACTGATATCCTTGAGGAAACCTCTTCCAAGCGCACCCATGCTGCCCATGGTAAATGAAAAAATCAAAGACATCAGAAATACCCCAAGTACATAATCCCAATAGAACAACTCAAAACGCCATGATTTTTGTGCCATTTTTTGTGTATTTGCCCATGAGCCCCAACACAACATCGTGATAAAGCAGAAAACCATTGCAACGATATAATTATTTACGATAAACATGATTGATGATTTTTAAAGGTTATTTTTCAGAAACTTAACGACTTCTTCTTTTTTAGGAATTGAAGGCTGGGCGCCCATTTTGGTTACTGTAATGGCAGAGGCTGCACATGCAAATTGTAATGCCTTCTCATCTACTTCTTCCCGGGCACAGGCAACTGCCAATGCCCCACAAAAGGTATCACCAGCAGCAGTGGTATCAACCGCTTTAACCTTAAAGGCAGGAACTTTACAGCTATTATTGCAGGTCCTTAAATAGACTCCTTCCTTACCCAGAGTAATGACTACATTTTTAGCGCCCCGGTTTAACAAATCAACAGCAATAGCCTCTATGGTATGATCCTTCAGACTTTTTCCGGAAACTGTTTCTGCTTCTACTTCATTGAGCACCAGAATATCTATTTTTTGTATCAATTCAGGATCAATCTGACAAGCAGGAGCAGGATTAAATAATACTTTCACCTTATTTTTATGTGCCAATAAAGCCACATCGCTAATTGTCTTATAAGGAATTTCAGCCTGCATCACGACAATATCCGAATCTTTGATCAAAGATTCCAGGGATTCCACTTTTGCAGGAAGCAATGCATAATTGGCTCCGGGTGCAACAGCAATACAATTTTCAGCATTAGAGGCCACAAAAATCAAGGCCACTCCGGTGGAGAGTTCTGAATCCACCTTAATATATTTTGTTATGATATTTTCATTATTGAAATGTTTTATTAAAGCCTGTGAATATAGATCATTCCCCAGGGAGGTAATGAAAGTCACTTCTCCTCCAAGCCTGGCGGCAGCCACTGCCTGATTGGCGCCTTTCCCTCCGTATGCCTGGATAAATTTAGCATTTCCAACCGTTTCCCCAGGGACAGGAAGATGATCTACCTGTGCGATCATATCTATATTTGAACTGCCTACTACCAATATTTTCATACACATATAATTTTTAAAGGTCGTATGGAACTCCATGTTTGCTATTTTTATCTTTGTTTTGCGTTTATGCGCAAACATGTTCGTTTCATCTGAAATAATTATTTAATTAATTTTTAAGTTGTTTAGATTTGTTTCAATTTCCTTTCGGTATGGAATTGCAGCTTGTGCTCCAATACGGGTTACCGTAATGGAAGCAGCCATATTTGCAAAGGTTACTGCCTCAAACAAGGATTTTCCTTCAGAAACAGCAACACTTAAAGCTCCACAGAAAGTATCGCCGGCACCCGTGGTATCATTTGCTTCTACTTTTGGGGCTGCAAGGGTATAGTAGTTCTTCCCCTCCTTAAGAAAAGCACCATTTTCCCCTAAGGTTATGATGACATTATCTACCCCCCGTTGGCTGATGATTTTTGCAGCCTTTTTGGCTGTTTCCATATTGCGTACTTTAATTCCTGATAATATTTCCGCCTCTACGGTATTTGGAACAATTACGTATAAGTTTTTTATAATTGAGTCATTCAATGAAGATGCCGGAGCCGGTTTAAGAATAACCTTTACGTTGTTCTCTTTAGCCAATTTAGCGGCAAATTCAATAGTTTCAATGGGAACTTCAAGTTGCATCAAGACCATGTCGGAGGTAATGATATCCTTACTTGCCTTTTTAATGTCATCCGGAGAAAGAAACTGGTTTGCACCGGTAGCAACGATAATACAATTTTCACCATGAGAATCAACGGAAATTAAGGCCACGCCAGAGGGATGCTTTGGGTCAGAAAAAATATATTTTGTATTTATTCCTTCAGCTTCATAAAGTTCGATAGATTGGCGAGCGAAGAGATCCTCCCCGGTTTTGGCAATAAAGGTAATATCCCCTCCCAGTCTTGCTGCAGCTATAGATTGATTTGCACCCTTCCCCCCGGGATTCATGAGGAATGACCCACCAACAACAGTCTCACCGGGTACCGGCAAATGATTTGCCTTTACAACCATATCGGTGTTACAACTTCCTATCACTATAATTTTTGGCTTTTTCATTAATCAGGTTTCTTTGTGGTTTTAATAGGATAAAAATAAAATGTTTCTTTTTACAATTGTTCTCAAAAAATTATTAATTTTTATATTTTCAAATTAATAAAATTAAAAATATTTATCATATAAAAATCTATTATTCATTAATTTAAAATTGTATTTTTGTTTCAATAATTATAAATACAGATAAAATTCTACTAAATAATATTTCCGGATGACCAAACTAAAATCTTTGCTTTCACTGATGCAGTCTATGACTAAAGCAGAAAAGAAACAATTTTCGATGACTATATCCGAAGAAGGAGATTCTTCTGCAGATTACCTTTTGGTTTACAAAATCCTTGAGCAAAAAAAAGAATCAACTTCAGCAGAAATCAGACAGGCATTTTTATTAAAAAAACCCAAAGGCTCCTTTGATATTGCGGTTAATTATTTGTATGATAAATTGCTGGATATACTTCTTTCACTTCGAAAAAACAAGGATAGTTACTTTGATTTGTTTCAAAATATCCTGAAGGCGAAGATGCTATTTGAACGTTCCCTTTTTATGGAAAGCCTTGAATTGTTAAAAGATGTAATCGAAAAAGCCAAAAGATATGAAAATTACTATGCACTTCTTCTGGCTTCAAGATTGGAACTCAATTATTTGCTTCACCTCAATTATTTAAATACTTCGGAACAAGATCTGTATCATAAGCAATATGCTATTGGAGATTTATTAAATTTATTACGCAAAATCAATGTACAGTCCTCCTTATATGAATTGTTGAAGCACAGATTAATTTATAAGGGAAATATCCGTTCCTCCAAACAGAAACAAGAAATGAATGATTTGGTAGTCAGTGAATTGAGCATTGTTGCTTCATCCAATGATTCAAACTTTGAAATTACCAAGATGCATCAATTATTTCAGGCAAATTATTTAATTGGTGCAGGAGACTATAAAGCAGCATTTCAATCCTTTAAAGAATTAACCCTTCTTTTTGAATCCAATGATTATCTCTGGGCGAATTCCCCTTTTGAATATTTATCAACCCTGGAAGGTGTATTGGAAAGCCTTAGATCTATTGGCAATTATGAAGGAATGGAATATTTCATCAGCCATCTTAAAAATCTGACCAACTATTCTTCTCTGGATTTTCGGATAAATGCCCTATGTTTACTGTTCCAATACGAGCTTTTCCCCATGTTGGACAGAGGAAATTTCGACGGATGTAACGAACTGATAGAAAAATATAAAGAATCGCTTTATGATAAATTTTCTTGGCTTAGTCCCATAAGACAAACCGAACTTTGCCTTTATACAGCCCTGGTCCATTTTGGAAACCACCAATACAAACAGGCAAAAAAATTCATCAACACGATTACCTTTAACCGTAACCTGGGCAATCTCCCCCTTTCACGCACTATTCAACTGGTTAAATTAATGATTTATTACGAAGAGGGAAGTTTTGATATTATCCGCTATGAAACCCGTTCAATAAAAAGAAAAATAGCCTTAAATAATGAAAAAGGATTCAAAATTGAACAACGGATGTTTTGGCTGCTCAATAAAAATCCCCTGCCCATTCTTCAACGCACCAGAGATGAACTTTGGGAAAAAATAAGGCCCAATATTGAAGTTTTGCACTCAGACAAATACGAAAGTCAAATTTTACGTTTATTCGATTTTACAGCTTGGATACAGGCAACCATACTCAGGAAAAAATTATCAGAGGTGCTAAATGAAAAATTTAATGCATTTTCAACTAATCATTCGGAAGAGCAGAAATAAGTTCCCCTGCAAAATTCAGGTAATTCAGCGTTGCCTTCGACTACGCTCAGGCAACAGAAACACCACAGTGTAATCCCTTTTTATTTCTGGCTTCCCAAAATCACCAGCACCAATCCCACCAATATTCCAACCAGGGCAATGGACTTGGATTTCATGTTGGTTTCTTTGAATATTACAGCACCCAATGAAAAGGAGATCACCACGTTGCTGCGGCGCAACACCGATATGATGGCCAAAAGGGAACCGGCGCAGGAAAGTGAATAAAAATAACTGCAATCGGCAATCAGCAGGGATATACTGATCATTGGGATGGTATTCCTCCACTGAAAATGGTTGGTTTTGGCACGGTTGGGATACCAGACAAACAAAAGTGCAGGCAGGAAAACCAGCACCAGGTAAAAATCAGAATATGCCTGAACAGCCAGGCGGTTGAAATGTGCAATCAGAAACTTGTCATACAAAGCGCTGACCACGCCAGTTAATGTTGCCATCAGCATGAACCAGACCCATTTATTCTTGCGGAAATCTATTCCTTCCTTATTCCCGGCCAGTGAAAACAGAAAATAAAAGAAAATAGTGAGGATCAGTCCGGCCCATTGCAACAATGAAAGCCTTTCGCCAAAAATTGTGATGGCACCAATCAGCGTCCACATGGGGGCCGAAGCCCTGATGGGAGAGGCAATGGTTATGGGCAGGTGTTTCACGGCAAAATAGGAAAACATCCAGGATATACCGACAATCACTGATTTCAGGAAATAATATCCCTGTTCATGCCACGACGATTCAGGGATATACCAAAACTGTGTTGAGGCGTAATGACGAAAAAGCGCTGAAAACACGACTGGAAACATAAACATCACCGCACCGGTCAACGTAGAAAAAAACAGAACCGGGATAACTGCATTTTTATTTAACGAAGCTTTGTTGAATAAGTCATACGAACCCAGAAATAATGCAGAAACAATACTAAAAATCAACCACATAAAAACTCAAATAAAACATCCTTAGCCAACAAGCTTATATTTGTTGTAATGGCTACAGACAACAGTAAGAAAATAGACCAGTCCGACAGTACAAATCAAAGAGCTTATCAGAAAGGCCGTCCTGATGGACAAATGTTCAGAAATAAAACCATCTACAAGCATCCCAAGTCCCATCCCCAGGTCAAGAAAAGTAAAAAGAGTAGAATTGCCAGCACCTCTGCGATTGGGCAACACCATATTATTGACCATAGCCTGAAAAATCGGAAAAACAACCCCATTACCAAAGCCCATAACTAAGGCAGCACAATAAAAGCCAAGGGAACTCTTGATAGAAGCAAGCAGGATAAATCCGGCAATCAACAGGGAAATACATATTAAAAGGATGTTATGTGGCCCCTGTTTATCAAATACTTTACCGGACAGAAAGCGGGAACAGGCAATTCCTAAAGCATAAACCAGAAAAAAGGAAGCCGGATGGGCAACCCCTATTTCCTGCCCATAAAGGACAATGAACGAGAGCAAACCACCATAAGGAATCATCACCAAAAAAAGATTGGATGAAGGAATCAGCGATTTCTTTTCAAAAAGATTGGACCACGAAAATTTCTTGTTCTCATTTTTAGGAACATATTTGGGATATTTCACCGAAGCGGCAAGCAAAAAGCCAATGGTACTGATTATAAAACAACAGAAAAACATCAGCATAAAGCCCCACTGGCGGGCAACAAGCATACCCACAAACGGACCGATGGCCATGCCCATTGTTGTCGACAGGCCATAATAACCTATGCCCTCGCCTCTTTTATCAACGGGAGTAATATCAACAACAACAGTATTCCCGGAAATAGTCGTCACTCCCCATGCAAAACCATGTGCAAAGCGCAGTAAAATCAGAATTCCGACGGAAACTGCAAAGAGATAACCGGTACATACCAGTGAATAAAAGAATAAGGCTGAAAGAAATATGACTTTACGTCCGAATTTATCGAGGGCATACCCGGAAAAAGGACGAATTGTAACTGAAGCAATGGTGTATGCCGCAAGTACTATGCCGACTATACTTTTCCCCGCATGTAACTGAGTATCCAGGTAAACAGGCAAAGCAGAAATAAGTGAATAATAAACTACGCATATTAAAAAATTGGAGATTGTTAATTTGGTAAAGCTTTTATTCCATATTTTTTGGTACATGACTATTAATTGTAAAACAGTTGCAAAGGTAAATAAATAATTTTAAACCTCTGTACAACCAAC
This sequence comes from Bacteroidota bacterium, assembly GCA_030706565.1. NCBI lineage: Bacteria > Pseudomonadati > Bacteroidota > Bacteroidota bacterium. The sequence continues at coordinate 7,711 of JAUZOH010000061.1, forward strand.
CTAAACGGCAGATGGAATCCATGCAGAAATCTGATAACAACCCATGATATATTTTTCTTTCTACCGATAATATCTTATTTTTGCTATTGAAATTAACATGTTTAAAAAAAGCTTAATTTTATATACCGAACCAGCCATTCGGACACATTGAAGAATACTGACAATATTGATTAATAACACATTAAACTTATATCCATGGAAAAAGCAATAACAGAAACCAACTTTAGATTTCCCGGTCAGAAAGGAAAATACACCGGAAAAGTCAGAGATGTTTATAACATAAACGACCAGTATTTAGTTATGGTTGTGAGTGACCGAGTTTCGGCCTTTGATGTGGTCTTATCAAAAGGTATTCCTTATAAGGGACAGGTGCTCAACCAGATTGCTTCAAAATTCCTGGATGCTACTTCCGATATTGTGCCCAACTGGAAAATTGCATCGCCCGATCCCATGGTTACTGTAGGCCATATGGTTCAGCCTTTTAAAGTGGAAATGGTCATCCGGGGATATTTATCCGGCCATGCCTTCCGCGAATACAAAGAAGGAAAGAACAGCCTGTGCGGAGTTCCTTTTCCAAAGGGATTAAAGGAAAATGATAAATTCCCCAAACCCATGATCACTCCTACTACCAAGGCATTGGAAGGCCATGATGAGGATATCTCCCGCGAGGAAATCATTGCAAACAACCTGGTCTCCGAAGCCGATTACGAACAGTTGGAGAAATATACTTATGCACTGTTTGAACGCGGAACAGAAATGGCTGCCTCTAAAGGTTTGATTCTGGTTGATACAAAATACGAATTCGGGAAAAAAGACGGGAAAATATACCTGATTGATGAAATTCACACCCCCGATTCATCCAGGTATTTTTATGCAGAAGGATACCAAGAAAGACAAAAGAAAGGCGAACCGCAAAAGCAGCTTTCAAAGGAATTTCTCCGCCAATGGTTGATTGAACATGATTTCCAGGGAAAAGAAGGACAGATCATGCCCTTCCTGCCCGACTCATTCGTTCGTGAAGTATCTGAAAGATACATAGAACTTTATGAGAATATCATTGGTGAAACATTTGTAAAGAGTGATACTTCCAATATTTTGGAAAGGATAGAAAAGAATGTACTTCATTGCTTAAGTCATTTATAATTGGTTCAAACAACAAAGAGTTTTAGATAAAAAGATAAAAAGACCGGCAAGTCAAGCATTCTGCCGGTCTTTTTTATCATGAACAGAATTAAAAATTATTAAAGAATAAATTTATTTAGTTTATTAAATTTGCCCTTACAAAAATTTAATGAATAGACAAATTGAAAAAGACAATATTTAACAGTAAAATTCTAAGAACTTTTACTTTAGTATGTTTAATTTGGGCTGTAGCCGGCATTCAACAGGCAGTAGCCCAACAAATAGCCACCATCCCGCATCCTGATAAAGAAAAGACAGTTATTAACGGGAAATATTATTATATCCATGAAATAAAAAGCGGAGAAACCCTTTACGGCATAGGCAAACAGTATGGGATAGATCCCCAGGCCATCCTGGATGAAAATCCTGAAGCAAAAAATGGCTTCCAATACAGGCAAAAAATCAAAATCCCTGCCGGAGAAATTCCTGCAGAAACCACTGCTGTTCAGGATGTTAAACCCGACACTTCAGATACCACCTATTATAAAGTAAAAGAAAAACAAACTCTTTATGCTGTGTCCAGGATGTTTGACGTTTCAGAGGAAGACATCATGAACTGGAATCCTGTCCTGCGAAACAGCACCATTCAGGCAGGACAAACTATCAAAATCCCCAAAAAGAGCCCCAAACAAACTAAAACCACGGAAAAAACAGTTGTACCTCCTGCTTTGAATAATACAAACAACGACTCTTTTATCTATCATAAAGCGGAGAAGAAAGAAACCTGGTATTCCATAGCAAAAAAATACGGGGTGACGGTTGATAACCTTGTTTCATGGAATCCTGAAGTAAAAGCCCAGGGCCTAAAAACCGGACAAACCATAAAAATCCGGCATCTATCAAAAAACTCGAAAATAAGTCATCCTAAAGATACTGTAGTTACTAAAAAAGTTGTAAAAATTTCATTATGCGATTCTATCCAGGAAAAATGTTCAGAACCGCTTAAAGAAAAATTCTCAGGAACTTATAATGTCGCTCTGATGCTCCCGTTGTTTTTAAAAAATAACGGACAAAATTATGTTGCGGAAAAGGGAACAAAAGAAGAAGAAGAAGAGGAAATATCCAAAGGCATCTATTCAAAATCAATAAACTTTCTCGAATTTTATGAAGGAGCTTTGCTGGCTATAGATTCAATCAAGAGAATGGGGCTGTCGGTGAATTTATATGTATACGATACACAAAAAGATTCCAACAGGGTTAAAGAGATTGTTAAAGAAAAATTCTTCAGGAATATGAACCTGATTATTGGCCCCTTTTACAGCGAACAGGTTCGCGTTGCGGCAGCCTTTGGAAAAAAATACAACATCCCGGTAGTTTCACCCTTATCCATCAAGGATGAAAGTATCCTTTATACTAATCCCTATCTTTTCCAGGTACATCCATCTAAAAACCTGGAAATGATCAAAGTAGGTAATTTTCTCTCCCAATCTGCCCATAAAAATATCATTTTCCTCTACGGGAACGACCCTACAGACCTGGAGAGGGTGAAAACATTAAAGAATTCAATTCTAAGAAACCGTAAAAATAAAGGGGAAGAGAAACCTGTAATTAAAGAACTTAAGTTCTCAAGTATAGTCCGTGGTTCGTTGTCTCCTTATTTATTAAAAAATGATGAAAATATCGTAGTAGTCCCATCAGTGAAAGAAGCACTTGTTTCTGATGTGGTTTCTCACTTGAATCAAATTTCAAAAACTTATAAAATTAAGTGTTTCGGGCTTTCTACCTGGAGAAGATTCAGAAATATCGATCAGGAATCTTATGCCAATATTGATTTGCATTATTATACACCTTTTTACATCGATTATCAAAAGGAAGTAACCAAAAAATTCATCCGGAAATTCAGAGAAACCTACAAAACCGAACCCTATAAAGTTACTTCCGAAGGTTATAATTACGGTTTCCTCGGATACGACATTGCATACTATTTTCTGAGTGCTTTAGGAAATTACGGACAGGGATTCCCGTGTTGTGTCGAATCCTATCACCCGGAATTAATGATGTCAAATTTTCATTTTTCAAAAATCAACAACAAAGGCGGATATGAGAATACTTCAGTTTACATTATCAATCATAACAAAGATTTCAGCATCACGAAGGTCACAGAATAGATTTTTCATTTTGACAGGAATCGCCGGATTGTTTTTTTTCAGCCTGACTTCCTGCGATAAAGCGTTGAATGACTTAAGTGCTGCCGCACAACGCGAAAAATTAACAGGTACCTGGCTGGTTGAAGAAAACAGCCAGACCTATAAGAAATCGTTAAAAGCAGTCAACCATTACACAGCAACCATTTCTGCGTCAACATCCAATTTGAGCAATGTGACCATCAGTAATTTTTATGGGCTCGGAGAAAGCACCCTTGCTACTGCCAGTTTAAACAACATGAAATTGACCATTGACAACCAGACTGTAAGCGGAGGATATACAATATCAGGAAACGGCAGCATAGCCAGTGATTTCAAAACAATTGACTGGCAGTACACTGTAGATGATGGTAGCGGCGTCAAGGATAAAGTCAACGCTACGTTCACCAAACAGTAAAATTTAATCAAATTCTATCATTGCCTTGAGCACGCCATCGTGGTAATTGGCAACCAGTTCAAAGGCATCCTGGGCCTGCTCTAGCGGGAAACGGTGGGTAACCCAGTCTTTTACCCTGTAGGTCCCATTGGCTATCTTATCCAGGGTTTCACGGACGCAGCCATTCTGACGGCGTACATTTTGCACGCAAATTTCCTTGCGCCGCATCTTGTCCATCACAAAGGATATCCGCTCAACTTCAGGTATCCCGATCAACATCAGCTTACCCCCTGGTTTTAAAAGATCCAGGGCCTGGTCAACAGCATCCTGTTGGCCACAGGCTTCAAAAACCACATCCAGCAGAAGAGGTTCTTCCTTCACAATTTCCTTGACCAAATCAATGCGGGTAGTATTCCCAGTCCACGAAGCTCCCGATTGACGGGCAATATTTAAACGTGCATCTATTTTATCGCTTACATAAACCTTATGAGCGCCCTGTTCCAAAGCCGGCAACAAAACGCTCATGCCTATAGGTCCGCAGCCCAGAATGCCAACTTTGGCCCCTTTCATCGGAATTGAACTTTTTACGGCATAAACGCCAATTGCCAGAGGCTCCGAAATAGCAGCCTGTTCAAAATTCAGCCTGTTGTCGATTTTAAAGCAACTGCTTTCGGGCATGACCAGGAAGTCGCACAAACAACCTTCTGCTTGTCCGGGGCAGCCCAAGAAGCAAAGATGACGGCAGGTATTGTGCCTGCCGGCTTTGCACTGGTCACAGTCGAAACACGGCATAGCCGGGTCAATTGCCACATGATCGCCTGGTTTCAAGGTGCTGACGGACGGCCCAACCTTTTCAACAATCCCGGCGCCTTCATGGCCAACCATAAAAGGATACTGTACTATCTGAGTCCCAATTCTGCCGGTGGTGTAATAATGAACATCTGAGCCGCAAACACCAACGCTCATCATTCGGATCAGTACATCGTGGTCATCCTGAATTTCAGGGTCAGGAACTTTCATCAGTTCCATCTGCCGGATACCGGTCAATTTCATTGCTCTCATAACTTTGGAATTTTAAGCCAGAATATTGTCAATATTTTTAAGCTCATCCTTTGTAAAATCCAGGTTATTCAAGGAAGCCACATTGTCTTCAAGCTGTTTGGGCGAACTGGCGCCAACCAATACCGAAGTTAGTCGCTTATCCTTCAACAACCAGGCGATAGCCATTTCTGCCAGAGACTGGTTTCTGTTCCTTGCAATTTCATTCAGTTTTTTAGCTTTCTCAACTTTCTCAGGAGTAACCTGCTCGGGCTTCAGGTAACCCACGCCCCGGCCAGCCCTTGAATTTTCAGGAATGCCGTTAAAATATTTGCTGGTCAACATGCCTTGAGCCAAAGGGGAAAAAGCGATCAAACCAACACCCTCCTTTTCCAGCTCATTCAGCAAGCCATCCTCCACCCAACGTTCGAACATCGAATAGCGTGCCTGATGAATAAGGCAATGTACACCCATCTCTTTGAGCACCTCAATAGCCTTCTTGGCCTGCTCAGGTTTATAATTTGAAATACCCACATACAAAGCCTTTCCCTGGTGAACAATGTCGGCAAGGGCACCCATTGTTTCCTCAATAGGAGTTTCAGGATCGGGACGATGGGAGTAAAAAATATCCACGTAGTCAAGCTTCATCCGCTTAAGACTCTGGTCAAGACTGGACATCAAATACTTACGCGAACCCCAGTTTCCATAAGGACCGGGCCACATATCATATCCTGCCTTGGTAGAGATAAGGAGTTCGTCGCGATAGGCTTTAAAATCCTTTGAAAAAATAACCCCAAAGCTTTCTTCGGCAGTGCCATAAGGAGGCCCGTAATTGTTGGCCAGGTCGAAATGGGTAATGCCCAAGTCAAAAGCTTTATGAAGAATATTGCGTTCATTTTCAATATTATCCACAAAACCAAAATTGTGCCACAGACCTAGAGAAAGAGCAGGTAACAAAAGGCCACTTTTCCCGCAACGATTGTATTTCATTGTATCATACCTTGTTGTTAATGCAGTATAGTTCATAGTTTCAGATTTTTATTTTTATAAAGATAGGCAAGAAATAGAATATGGCAATAAAATTATGGGATTTCAGGGGTCATTTCAGGAAATTGCTTAGGAGGGATGTGCATGTTTTTGAAGATTAATTAAAGGAGAACAGAAAAAAGAACTACTATTCTATTTATGTTTATGCATTCTTTAGGCATTTACGCATCCATTTTATGGATTTAAGCATCTACTAAGAAATGAAGGCTAAAAAAAATTTTCTTCATAGTACAACAATATAATTATCAACGACTTACAAAATACTATTTTACATAAAAATTCAAAACACATGAAAAGATTATTAATTGTATTTTTATTAAGCATTTCATTATGCGGATTTGCCCAGATTGGCGAAAAAAATTTCATAGACCAGAATTATATTGAGGTTACAGGTAAGGCCGAAAAGGAGATAGTACCTGATATGATTTACCTGAAAATTATTTTAAGCGATAAGGACAACAAAAGCAAGCAAAGTCTGGATGAAACGGAGAAATCCATGATCAGCAAACTAACCGGGATTGGGGTAGATGTAAACAAAGATTTATCCGTTAAAGATTATGTAAGTAATTTTAAATCATACTGGATCAGCAAAACGGATGTCATCCTGACCAAACAATTTCAATTGATAGTCCATGATGCCAAGACCATACAAAAGGTATTTTTTGAATTTCAAAAATTAGGTATTTCAAATGTCACAATTGAAAAGCTGGAACACTCCAGGATAGAACAATACCGGAGGGAAGTAAAAATAGAGGCAATCAAGGCAGCCAAAGAAAAAGCAGAGGCCCTGGCAGCAGCCGTCAACCAATCCATTGGAAAAGCCTTATATATTAAG
>JAUZOH010000062.1 GCA_030706565.1 Bacteroidota bacterium
GTACATAGATTTTTCTCCGTGTAACTCTGTGTCTTCTCCGTGTATCTCTGTGTTAAAGTATTTAATTATTACACAGAGTACCACAGAGTTTTTCACGGAGAGCCACAGAGAAATTAAAGATATCCCAAAGAACTTAGATTCGGTTGTGATTAAAGTTACAGGTTCTTGCAAAGAGAATATGTATATGGACTTTCGACTCTTGTCTACCTTAAATATCTATTTTACCCTGCTCTTTTTAACTTTTATCATTTCTTTTTCAATAATTCCCGACAATTTTTTATATTGCATTTTGAACCAGTTCATTAACACTATTTTTGCATCCATAATCGTCCTGAAATAGCTATCAAATATCAGGTTCATGAATTGGATTCAAACCTTTTAAAAGAACTATTTATGGGAATTTGTTCTGATACCTTTCAGTCATATAATTTATGCATTGCTACAGCTATCATTGAACCTTTTTATTCCTGATTTTTAAGGAAACTCAAGCATTCATAATTCCATTGATATTATGTTGTTAATCCATGAAGAGGAAAATAAAAATGAAATAACAGAGCCATTTAATTCATACAACCAGGCGTTTTCGAAATTATACCCAGGTTTGATGCCTTTCCAACCAGGGGAATGACTCTATTTACCCTGATTATAGTCTAATGTAAATTCAAATATTTTCATGATGTTATTGAGATTTTTAAAATATAACCACAATAAAGAAATGAAAAATAAAATTACAGCTAGTGGATGGCGGCTTTTACTATGTTTTTTACTGATGGAAGGTTTGTTGTCAATTCAAATTAAGGCTGAATTTAAAGTAGCCGGAGTATTTGGGAATAATGCCATATTACAGCAGGAAAGGCAGATTCCGGTATGGGGAAGTGCTACACCATGGGCTAAAGTCGAAGTTACATTTTCAAATATTTCCATACAGACCGTAGCCGATGCCGGTGGCAAATGGATAACCTACCTCCCGGCTATGAAAGCCGATGGAAAATCGTACCAGTTGAATGTCCGTTGTAATCAGGATAAAATAACTTTCAACAATATCATGTTGGGTGAAGTATGGCTTGCCTCAGGCCAATCCAACATGGAATTTAAGGTGGCCTCTTTGTTAAATAAGGAAGAAGAGGCAAAAGATGCAAATTATCCGGATATACGATTTAGAAAAGTGGATTATGTTACTTCCGTCATACCCTTCAGGGACATTCCCCAGGACAATTGGGTAATCTGTAGTCCTCAAACAGTAAAGGATTTTTCAGCTGTGGCTTATTTATACGCCAAAGAGCTGAATTTAAAAAAGGGGGTCCCTGTCGGAATAATTAGTTCTTCCTGGGGCGCAACCAGTATAGAAGCATGGATGAGTAGTGAAGTGCTTATGACCCTTCCTGATTTTAGGCAAAGGATCATAAAGATGGATCATAATTCAGAACATTGGAAAGCATTTGTTGCTAAAAATATTAAAGCCGAACACGACCGCGACAGCATGGCAAAAGCCGCCAATGTAGGCTTAAAATCACATGTAAATGGGTTAAACTATGATGATAGTTCCTGGAAACGGACATTATATCCCCTAGATATGGGGAAAATCGGATTGGGGGGCTTCTGGGGCATCGTTTGGTTCAGAAAGTCATTTGAATTTCCTTCTGAACTTCAGAAAAGCCATTTTTTCTTTTGCCTGAATTTGAAGGCAAAAGAAGTAAATTTATACCTGAACGGGATAGAAATAGGCCATACGATTAATCCTGACAAGGTTATGTTCTATGGGATTCCGGCCAAACTATTAAAATCAGGGAAAAATGTATTATCAATCAGAATGTATGTTACCTGGGGCACTGCAAATATTGGAACATCTGAAAACGATTCATACCTGGTTTCTTCGGACAAGAAAATAAAAATACCCTTGAATAATGAATGGCGGAGCAGCGGAATTATAGAACCGCCTGTGCCCCAGTGGCAAAATTACTATAATCAATTATCAGTTCAGTATAATGCAAGGATTGCCCCCTTAATCCCTTATGCTATCCGCGGAGTGATTTGGTATCAGGGTGAAAACAATGCCGGTAAAGCTAATCAATATCGAATCCTGTTTCCTTTAATGATACAGGATTGGCGGCTGCGTTGGAATGAAGGATATATGCCATTCTTATTCGTTCAGTTACCCAATTACATGGAAAGAAAAGCGGAACCTTCCGAAGAGTCGTGGGCTGAAATGAGAGAAGCACAGACTTTGGCATTGAATTGCCCGAATACAGGAATGGCTTGTACAATAGATATTGGAGAGGCCAACAACATTCATCCCAGGAATAAATCTGATGTCGGCCATAGGCTTTATCTGGCGGCATGTAATATTGCCTATCACGGGAATAACGTTTCTTCCGGACCCGTTTATGACTCAATGAAAATTGAAGGCAATAAGATAAGATTGAAATTTTCATCCTGTGGGAGTGGTTTGGAATCGAAAGACAATAAACTTTTAAAAGGCTTTGCCATTGCAGGCAGCGATCAGAAATTTTACTGGGGTTCTGCATTTATTGAAGGCAACGAGGTGGTTGTTTCATCCCTGAAGGTGAAATTACCGGTAGCTGTCAGATATGGATGGGCCAATAATCCGGATTGTAACCTAAATAACCGGGAAGGATTACCTGCCCCACCTTTCAGAACGGATACCTGGAAATTAAATAATCTATAAGTTTGTTAATTGAAAAATCACTTTAACAGTCAAGATTTTAGCCATTATATTTAATTAACAAAAAGGTACAGTATCCGTCATTACTCAGAAATCCTGCTTAAATTGTTTGCTGCCTGCTGCATCTTTGGTTTATTGCTGCGCCTCTAATTATTTGAAAGCATCTTAAACTGTTTTTTTTCATCCTTTACTTCAATTTTGTACCTTTAAAGTCAGAAAAATGATTTCAGATGTCTCAACTAAAAATATACAAAGCTTCTGCAGGTTCAGGAAAAACGTTTAGATTGACCGGCGAATACCTCAAATTATTATTTGAGAAAAATGGGGAATATTATTCCAACAACCGTTTCCAGCACATACTGGCAGTAACCTTCACCAATAAGGCGACTGCCGAAATGAAACGGAGAATTATTGAAGAACTTTCCCATCTGGCCAGGGGGGAGAAATCTCCTTATCTTGACGATCTGATCAGTCTTACCGGCGAAACTCCCGCTCATATTCAAAAAAAAGCGAACTTCATCCTCAATAGCATTCTGCATACTTATTCCAGATTTTCGGTAGGCACCATTGACAGCTTTTTTCAGAAGATTCTAAGGTCATTTATACGGGAACTGGGACTGCCTGCAGGTTTTGATATTGAACTTGACAGCCAGAAAGTGTTGGAGGAAAGTGTGGACAGACTTCTCTTTAACCTGGAGGAAAATAAGCAACTTAAAAATTGGCTGACGAATTTTGCGGAAGATAAAATTGAAGATGGCAGAAGCTGGAACTTTAGGAATGATTTACTTTCCTTGGGAAAAGAAGTATTTACAGAGGATTTTCAATCACTTGATAACGATACCCTAAGTAAGCTGAGCAATGAAGATGGCCAATTGCTAAGCCGTTATGTAGCTATGCTCCAAAAAGTAAGGCATGATTTTGAAAACGACCTGCAGCAAACAGGCAGTGAGGGCTTAAAAATAATAGCCGATGCCGGACTTAAGATAGAAGATTTTAAAGGAGGGACAAGAAGTTTTATTAAACACTTTCAATATCTGAAAGAGAAAAAGAAGTTTGAACCTACACCAACTACAATTAAATCTGCTGATGATCTGGAACAGTGGTATAAAAAGGATTCTCCCAAAAAGGATATAATTATCGGCGCTTATCATGCAGGTCTTGGTAAAAAACTTATTGATGCCATAAATTATTACAGGGAACATAATCCTTTTTATGTCTCTGCTCTGGAGATTTTGAAATTCATCCACACCCTGGGGATACTTTCTGATATAGACCGGGAAATGCACTCATATTGCAACGATCAGAATATTTTTATGCTGAATGAGGCGGCAGGATTACTTCGCAACATTATAGATGAAAGTGATACCCCTTTCCTATACGAAAAGACAGGAAGTTTTTATCAGCATTTTATGATTGATGAATTTCAGGATACTTCCAACATTCAGTGGGTAGACTTTAAACCGCTCATTGCCAATAGTCTGTCCGACGGGCACGATAATTTAGTGGTGGGTGACGTAAAACAGGCTATTTATCGCTGGCGAAACGGTGACTGGGAACTATTGGCCAACCAGATCAATGATGATTTTCCGCCACAGCAGATTATATCCCTGCCATTAAGTACCAACTGGCGCAGTCGCAGGAACATAGTCGGTTTCAATAATATCTGCTTCAAATATTCGGCCTCCATTCTAGAAGACCAATTTCAGGAACACTGCAATTCTTCTGACAATCACAAGGACGACCTTGTTCATTTTGAAGGTATGATTGGAAAAGCTTATTCAGACCTTGAGCAACAGGTTCCTTCGCGCGACAATCAAAATGGAGGATACGTAAATATTACTTTTTTAGAAGATTCTAAAGAAAACTCCTGGGAAGAAGAAGTGTTAAAACGCCTGCCAAAACTGATCGAACAACTTCAGGATCAGGGATACAATTTGAAAGATATTGCCATACTGGTAAGGAAAAAAGACGAAGGGCAAAAAGTTGTCAATACCCTGCTGGAATATAAGAATTCTGTTGATCTTCAGTCAAAATATAGATATGATGTCGTTTCTAATGAGTCTTTATTTCTGAAAAGCTCATCAGGAGTGAATCTTCTGGTTGCTGTGCTCAGATATTTCAATACTCCTGATGATTACCTGAATCGAGCCTTTCTACTGAATGAATATTGCAGTTATATAAAAGTAGGGGATATCTCTGATCATTCTGAAATTTTTAATGCATCAGAAAGGGAATCCATTCTGAAACAGACTCTTCCAGCTGAATTTTGGGCTGAAGAATTATCCCTCAGGCACAGGTCATTATTTGAGCAGGTTGAGCGAATTATTGCTTTGTTTAGATTAAATGAGCATACTGACGAACTTCCTTTCATCCAGGCATTTGAGGATGAAGTACTGAATTTTGTAAAGCGCTATTCTGGTAATGCTCATGCTTTTCTTGAATGGTGGGACGAAAATGCCGGTTCAAAAACTGTACCTGTTTCTGAAAACCAGGATGCAATCCGCATTTTAACTATCCATAAATCAAAAGGGCTTGAGTTTAAGGTTGTAATTGTTCCTTTTTGTAACTGGATGATTGACAATGACCCGAGAAAAACCAATATCATCTGGTGCCATCCTCATGCAGAGCCTTTTGATCAAATTCCCGTATTGCCTTTAAAGTATTCATCTAAGCTGGCTGAAAGTATTTTTTATAAGGATTATTTTGAAGAACAGATGCATGCTTACATAGATAATTTGAATCTGATGTATGTTGCGTTTACCCGTCCCGAAGATATGCTTTTTGTTTTCTCAAAGAAACCCAAGGAAAAAGATAAGGCTAAAGAAGATAAAACTGACGTGGATACCACGGGAAGTTTATTGTTTGAATCCTTTGGTGAAATTTCCGGTTCTGAAGGTCCGGATGCCAATATCCTAAAATGGAACGGGGAAACAGGTATTTTGGAGGCCGGCAGCTTCTTTTCAAAACCTGGAACAACAAATAAATCAGAGGAAGGACAACATAGCGATATCCTTCTAACGGCCTATCCTTCTGTTGAAATCAGCGGCAGACTTAAGTTAAAGCTACATTCTGACAGCTATTTTGAATGGAATGGAACGCAAAACACAAAAATCAACTATGGAAAGTTGATGCATGAAGTATTTCAGCATATTATCACCACAAAGGATATTGACAACACCTTGAAAAATATGGTGTTTGAGGGTAAACTTTCTGTAACTGAAAGCAATGGTTTGAAGATAAAAATCGATTCCCTTTTTACTGATCCATTGGTTAAAAGTTGGTTTGACGGACAATGGAAGGTAAAAACCGAAGCAGATATCTTATTGAAGAATGATGGATTTGATGAACAAGGGCCAATCCTGTGGAAAGAGCAAAAGAAAATGATTAGACGTCCCGACAGGGTTCTAATTAAAGACAAGGAGGCTGTTGTAATTGACTACAAATTCGGGGATTTGGAAAAAAGTTCATACCTCAATCAGATCAGGCAATATGCAGCTTACCTGGCCCAGATGGGATACAGTCCGGTAAAGGCATATATCTGGTACGTAAACAGGAATAAAGTTGTAGCCGCATGAAACACCCCTGGCAGCAAAATAAACGGTATAATTCCTATTCGGAATATCTAAAACAGACCTTTGGCGAGAAAATACAAAAATTGGCCGTAAATGCAGGTTTTACCTGCCCTAACCGAGATGGAACTGTCGGCCGGGGCGGTTGTTCCTATTGCAACAATGAAGCTTTCAATCCCTCCTATTGTGATCCCTCAAAGTCAGTAAACCAGCAAATTGAGGAAGGCAAAGCTTTTCACCTGAAAAGGAACCGCAGGGCTTCAAAATATCTGGCTTATTTTCAAGCTTATTCCAATACTTATGCACCTTTATCGAGGTTGAAAGGAATATACGACCAGGCAATGTCTGTTCCCGGTATTGTGGGCCTGGTGGTAGGTACCCGCCCTGATTGTGTTGACGCCGAAAAACTCGACTATTTTCAGAGGCTGGCGGAAAATAAATATGTCATGATTGAATATGGCATAGAATCGGGCTACGACAAAACCCTGCAAAGGATCAACCGCGGGCACAGCTTTGCCCAATCAGTCAAAGCCATTGAAGAAACTGCAAAAAGAGGGATTAAAACCGGCGCCCATCTGATTTTTGGCCTGCCTGGCGAAACTCGCGAAGAGATGTTGAATGAAGCAGCCCTTTTTTCTTCCCTTCCATTGGATATTATTAAATTTCACCAGTTGCAGATTGTCAAAAATACTGCAATGGCAATTGAATATGCCCAAAATCCCGGGATGTTCAACCTCTTCAGTCTGGATGATTATTTGGAATTTATGGTATCCTTTGTGGAACAACTTAATCCGGATATTGTGATAGAACGTATTGCCGGTGAGGTACCGCCCCGCTTTCTTGCCGTTCATCCCTGGAAAGGTGTTGTTTATGACCAGATTCTGCAACGCTTTGAATTACTTCTTGAAGAACACAACACCTGGCAAGGTAGATTAGTTCAATAATGTGAATCTGATTGAACAGGATGAATGCTGTCTTGAATTAAGATACCTTCCATAACTATCTGAATTATTGATCCCTTAACCTCAGAATAAACCACCCAAGTGAAAGAAAGAAAAAACAATGGTTTGAGATGGTTTGAAAATGTTTGTTGATTTCCATTTAAATATTCAGTTTGTTAAATTTCGTTAAATAAGAGATTTCTATAATTGATTGTTATAATTTCAAAAATATTTTAACGTTGTAACAATAAAAATTTCCTGTGGGGAAAAAAATCCCAAGGATTTTGTATGTTTTTTAAATTTAACAATGAACTATTTATAATCATTACCCATAAATTTAACTAAAAATGAACAGACTACTAATCTATTCTCTCATCATGGTTGCCATGTTTCCATTATGCAGCTGGATACTAAAGTATTTTTTTAAAAATTCTTTTTGTTACAGAATTGTAATTGTTTCAGTAGTTAATACCATTCTTATAGCCATTTCTGCCTTGCTGGCCGCCGAAGGAGTTTATCAATTATATTGGGCCATTCCTATTTGGATTGCCCTCCTCTGTATCAGCTGCTATTCCTTATTAAAAACGGTAAAGGATCCACTGGAAATCCTGGTTCAAAAAATTGAGCAACTGAGCAATGGGGATATAAGTGTGAATTTTGAAGTAAAACAGAATGACGAAATAGGAAGAATTGGAAAAGCGCTGCGCAATCATATAGCAAAACTCGACGAAGTGATTTTAAATATTCATGATACCACGGAAAGCATGGTAAATGCCAGCAGTGATCTAAGTAATAATTCCCAGCTCATGTCCCAGGGGGCTTCGGAGCAGGCATCCTCCACCGAAGAATTATCTTCTTCCATGGAAGAAATGTTGTCTAATATTCAGCAAAATACTGAAAATTCAAAAAGATCCGAAAAAATTGCCAGTTCCGTTGTGGAAGAGCTTAAATTAACCAGCCGGGCTTTTGAAGAAAGCTTGAAATCCATTAAAGAGATCTCAGAAAAAATCACCATCATCAACGATATTTCCTTTCAGACCAATATTCTTTCCCTCAATGCAGCAGTTGAAGCTGCCAGGGCCGGGGAACATGGAAAAGGATTTGCAGTAGTTGCCGGGGAAGTCAGAAAACTGGCGGAACACAGTAAAACAGCCGCTGACGAAATTCAAAAACTTTCCTCTGAAAGCATCAATAATACTGAGCATTTTACCAATTTATTCAATAAAATCATACCTGACATTTATGAAACCACAAAATTGGTTCAGGAAATAGCAACGGCCAGCGCCGAACAAAATGCAGGAAGCAACCAAATCAACAATGCCATTCAACAACTCAACCAGGTTACCCAGCAAAATGCAGCCTCTTCCGAAGAAATGGCAACTCATTCCGAACAAATGGAATCCCAAGCCAGACAATTGGAGGAAATGGTCTCATTCTTTAAATTAAAAAAAGGGAATAAACCTTTAGCCTTTTCTTCTCCATCTAAAAAAATGCCCAAAGTCTCCTATGAGAATTTAGTTAAAAAGAATAAACAAACGGTTGATACAACAATTTTTTCAAAGGAAAGAGAAAAATATAAAGACGTTAATATCAATCTTTCAAAAAATGACCATCTGGATAAAGATTATGAAAGGTTCTGAAATAAGCTAATTTTTAACAATGATTTACTGTTAATTAGGGAAAATTATATGTGGGATTTTCCCATGAGGCACACTAAAAAAAAGGCCGGAATTATCCGGCCCTAAAACACTAACCCAAATCATTAACTACCTGTAGAAACAAAATATATTGCTTTTCGCTTTTTTCTATTTTTTCAATATTCAAAGATATGCCTTATTTAGATTAATTTCAAATTAAAGCAGGGAGATTTTGATAGATTTTGATAAACATTTCTTTTAAGTAGACAAATGTAACTATTTGATTATCAATCAATTACAAGTATTTGATTTTTATATTTTTAGACTCTGCTCCCCCCTCATCCCAGGCAGGAAAGTACCAATTAAGGAGTACAAAAAAACGATAGAAATAGCAAAATCTATCGTTCCTTTTGTAGAATATTCATCTAAAAATTTAAAACGGTCAAAAAATCAATTGAATTGATGACCAATAAGATAATTTCTAACATAATCCGCAACCCCGTCTTCCAGCGAAGTAAAATCTGCGGTATACCCAATTGAGCGAAGCTTTTCCATTTTGGCTTCTGTAAAATACTGGTATTTGTCACGAATATCAAGAGGAGTATCAATATATTCAATATTTTCTTTTACATTCATCGCTGCAAAAGTGCTTTTCACCAGATCATTGAAAGTGCGTGCCTTGCCGGTACCCAAATTATACAGTCCAGAATCTTTACGATGGTTCATCAGGAAATAGAGTACATTAACCAAATCTTTCACATATACAAAATCCCTTTCCTGCTCCCCGTCTTTATAATCAGGGCGATGTGAACGGAACAACTTCATCTTTCCCGTTTCTTTGATCTGATTGTAAGCATGCATGATCACAGAGGCCATTCTCCCTTTGTGGTATTCATTAGGCCCGTAGACATTGAAAAATTTCAGGCCTGCCCAGAAATAGGGTTTTTGTTCCTGTTTCAATGCCCATTTATCAAATTCATTTTTAGATTCTCCATAAGGATTGAGCGGAACAAGCTTTTCAACGATCTCGTGACTGTCATTGTAGCCCCATTCTCCCCCACCGTAGGTTGCAGCAGAGGAAGCATATACCAATGGCAATCCATATTCCACGCAGGCATTCCACATTTGTTTGGTATAGTTCAAATTAAGCTTATCGAACACCTTTTTGTCGAATTCAGTAGTATCCGTACGGGCACCCAAATGGAAAATGAATTCAACAAATTTATTGTTTTCCTTAAGCCATTCGAAGAATTCATTTCTATCCACTTTTTCAGTGTATGTTTTATTTTGGTAATTGTCCAACTTGTTGGCTTTCGAAAAATCATCCACAAGGACAATATCTTTAAAACGTTCGTCATTAAGTTTACGAACCAAATTGCTGCCAATAAACCCTGCAGCTCCAGTAACGATAATCATAGCAATGAGTTTTGTACAAAAATAATCAAAATAGAAGTCTAAACCTTGCTAAAGAATCTAAATATTCCCAAGAAATTTAGATTCCAAAAAAAAGGCTGATTCACCTGGTTTTGAGCGAATTGATGGTTTCTATGCCCACCAGGGCATCATAAAATTGATTAAACGGATGATAATAGACCAACACACTGTAATCATTTTCAGTTTCATAATGATCGCCTTCAATATACCCCAGATCACATTGAGCAGAACCCTGGGGAACAAAAGCATATCCGTAATTGTAATAACCCTGCTTCAACAACATCTTTGCCTGGTATGAGCGGCTTGCTGCATCATAGGCCATTTCATTGTCCTTGTTGCAACTCCAATAGTTCAATGCCCCGAAAACATAGAATTTCCCATCAGCTAAAGCTTCTTCACAGGGCAAGCTGAAATGCACATAAACATAGTCGGCTTCGTTTTCAGCACTGTCCCTGTCGCTAACAGAAATTAAAAAACGGCCATTGATATCGTTGTCAAAAAAATAAAGTTTCTTCTGTTTAAGCTCTGAAGGATAAAGATAAAAATGATAATAAGGAGCTTCATAAGCAATCTTGTGTACATACTGAGATTGGTAATGAATGCTTTTCGTGTCAAAATGCCTGAATTCGCTGCCTCCGGCAAATATTATCCGGTCATCCCAGCTATATTCCAAATGATTGCTGCTAACATAGGAAGGTTTGATATCCCTTAACGCATTATCCCATCTGTTATTCTGAGTAACCAATATCTTCAGTTCATTTAAGGGATCACTTAGTGCAAGTCCCTGAGTTTCCAAAGAAAAATCAATTTTCTGCCCCGTATTATAAAATTTGCTCACAGAAGGCCGCTTTTCAGCAACATTGATTTTTATTTTCCGGTCTACTATCATAAAACGGCGGGTAAAAACAATACTACTCTGGTCGAAATTCTCGTAAACCTTTAAAATATAATTGCCCGATAAACGGGGTTTCATATTCTCTGTGGGAAAAACCAGATTATAATGGGTATAGTTAAAAGTTGTATTAAAGGAATGACTGTAATCTGAAATACGGTCCTCCGTAAAACCATCAATATATTCGGCCGGAGAAAGGCCTGATTCATTCCAGTTAGCGTCACAATGAACGATTGTAAAATAATAACTCTTTATATCACCGTCTAAATCATCGAAACTCAATTTTAGTTTGTCGTTGCTATTCAAATCTATCAGCGGATACGACATCTCCCAGCCACTCCGGTATAACAAAACGGTTTTAATGTTTGGTTTATAAACAGAATCCTGCATAAAACGAACATTCTGTTCAATCCTTACTGCAGCAACAGAAGGCCCCACAATCCCTGATAACAAAAAAAGACAGGCAATCCGGGTTTTAAATAATTTGATTCTCATCATTTATATCTTTCTTTGTGAATAATTTTAACCTTTAGCAAAGTAATCAAAGACAATTTTCAGAACTGACTCAGATTGAAAAAATAATATCATTAATTTGCAAGATTTACAAAAATGCAAATAAAACCTCATTTAATGCAGGAGTTAAAACAGAAAAAATCCCAACTCTTATTTTTAAAAATGAAACGCTGCAAATTCAAAATATTTCTGGTTTGTCTGATTGTTGTCAATACAATAACTGCTGCCTGTCAGCAAAAAAGTTACATCTTTCTGACCGGGCTGGCCCAGGGAACGACTTATCATATCACATATAAATCGGACAAAAATATAAATTACCACGTTGCAATTGATTCATTGTTATCTGATTTCGACAACTCCTTATCCATCTATAATCCAAACTCTATCATTTCAAGGATCAATAGGAATGATTCTGCAGCCAAAACGGATGAACATTTTAAGACTGCCTTTCTGAAATCACAGGAAGTATCTGAGCAAACCGGCGGTGCTTTCGACATTACCGTATCACCGTTGGTCAATGCCTGGGGTTTTGGTTTCTCCAAACAATCCGAAATTAATTCCCTTTTGATAGACAGTTTATTACGACTGGTAGGATATCAAAAAATAAAATTGGAAAATGACCGGGTAGTAAAAGCAGATTCCCGCATGATGATAGACATGAATGCCATTGCACAAGGATATGCAGTTGACCTGACCGCCCTTTTCCTCGAATCAAAAGGCATAAAAAATTATCTGGTTGAAATCGGGGGCGAAATCAGAACAAAAGGGAAAAATGCCAGAGGTAAAACCTGGACCGTCGGGATAGATAAACCTACAGACCAGAATGAAATACCAGGTCAGGATTTACAGTCTGTATTGGCATTAAAGGACAAATCAATTTCTACATCAGGCAATTATCGTGCCTTTTACAAAAAAGACGGGAAAAAATATGGACATATCATAGATCCCAGTACAGGATATCCGGTACAACACAATGTGCTGAGTGCGACAGTAATTTCAGATGACTGCATAACGGCTGATGCCTATGCAACAGTCTTTATTGTTAGCGGGCTTGAAAAAGCAAAAGAAATATTGAAGAAACATCCCGAGTTGGATGCATACCTGATATACACCAATGAAAAAGGGGAATATGAAGTTTATTGCACGGGCAGGATCAGGGAAATGTTGCAGTAATCAAGCAGCAGAAGGTCTTCGAACAGCTCCGACCTTCTGATACTTCAACCTAATTTCTGATACGCAAAAATTTCAGCAATTTTTGCCCTACACTTAAAGATTGTTTCTCTTCACCGTAATAGCCCTCCCCTCCATAGCCATAACTGTAACCATAGTCATATCCATAGTAATGATTGGAAGTTTGGGTATCATTGAGGATGAGGGCGAGATTTCGTAAATCCTGTTTCTTGTATAAATCATTGGCCAGATTCAATACCTCCTTACTTGAATAATCCTGACGTACGACAAAGACATTTAAATCGGCACAACGACCCAATAAAATTGCATCGGTCACAATGGCAATGGGAGGAGTATCGAAAACCACATAATCAAAATCATTCTGTGCTAAACGGATAAATTCCCTCATCTGCTCTGTTTCAATAAGTTCGGAGGGATTGGGAGGGATAGGCCCAGAAGTTGCAACAAACAAATTTTTAATATTCGTTCCCTTAATAATATCCTGATAATTACTCTGTTTGATCAGATACGTACTGATTCCAACCGTATTATTCAGATTAAAGATAGTATGAATCTTGGGCTTACGCAAATCGAAACTTGCCAATAAGGTTTTTTTATTTGACATGGCAATAATGGTAGCCAAGTTGGTGGCACCAAATGTTTTCCCCTCTCCGCTCAAAGTAGATGTCACAGAAATAATATGCTTATCACTGCCTGCAATCATATACTGCATGTTGGTCCTCAATGATCTGAACGATTCAGCAACCGAAGATTTGGGATTTTCAAAGACCGGCAATTCCGATTTGATGGTACTATGCCCAATGGAACCCAAAATAGGTATTTGTGTGGCCTTTTCAACATCTTTTTTGCTGCTGATCTTATTATTCAGAAAATCAAGCAAAAGAATAATGACCATAGGAATCATGGCCCCCAAAACAAAAGCAATCATATAATTAAGCGAAGTTTTAGGCTTAACCTGGATTGCATTTTCCGGACGGGCTATATCCAGTATCTTATTATCAGGGTTGTTGGAAGCTTTGGCAATACCTGTTTCTGCTCTCTTCTGAAGTAAATACGTGTAAATCTGATCATTCAGATTAAATTGACGCTGAAAATTAATCAACAGGCGCTGATTTACCGGCAAACGTTCCAGTTTTGTATTGGCATCGGCTATTCGGTTATCAACATCCTTTTGGGTAATAGATGCAGTTTTAATGTTATTGTTTACGCTTTCTATCAATGCACTTCTGGTGTTCTGAATTTCATTATTGGCCAGATTAAGAGCCGGGTTACTGGCTTTAGCACTGAATTCCAACACATTTTTCTGTTCGTAGAGTTCACGCAAATGCATTAACATTGAAGTAAGTACAGGATCATCAATGCCCATTGCAGAAGGAACAATCACATCTTTAAATTCCTTCTTTTGCTTGATATATTTCA
>JAUZOH010000063.1 GCA_030706565.1 Bacteroidota bacterium
CCGATTGTTTTTGTTTCCGGATCATAGACTTTCCGTGCCCACGGACCGAAACCCTGTTCTTCGTCGTTAATAAAAATTCCACGATATTTCACGGATGGAGGGCCGAAAATATAGCATCCCGGTTTAACAAATATGCTTTTACTTTTTTTTACAGGTACATCGGCCCACCAATACCAGGGTGAAACCCCTATTTGTCTGGAAAGCTCATATACCCCATAAGCTGTGCCGCGTCGGTCACTTCCGACAATTGCCAGAATTTTCTTTCCCGGATTTTTAGGCGAATCTATAACCTGTATCAAAAACTTTTCCCATTGATTTTGCAACCTCGAAACGTCTAAATGTGAATATTTCACCAACTTGTAAATAAACTTGCTGCGGCCTAAGGTGCCAATGACAATCTGTGGCTCATCAACCATGACGTTAGCAACTTTTGGTACAACGTTTGTGACGTTTAATATGTCTTTACGTAAATCGTTAGCGGCAATTTTCACCACCTCGTAATCGAGCGTATCTACAACAATTGTTGCCGCCGACCCTCGATCTGCAACCGGCATTCCGCCTTGCAATTTACTGGCTGTAACTATTGAACCCATCTCCTGTGCTGTTACCGTTAACATACAGATACAGCTGAGGATAAAGGATAAAAAAAACAATTTCATAATCTATAAAGTTTTAATTTTACGGCAAAGAGCGCAAGAGACAATAATTACCCTACACGATTTTATACGTGGGCAGCCATTCTCAATACCTATTATTGGAATGTTTGTCAGTTCTTTTCACAAGCCGCAACCCTGATTTGCCAAGTAGTATGCCGGACGTTTCGTTCTGAGCCGGTCAGCTCCCAACTAAAACAAAGACTTGCCAAAGATATACTTAAGGGTCTCTACTTAAATTCGATTCCATAATCCATTTCTCTACTTATTGCATATTCCGCAGAAATAAGTTTAAAAACCGGGGGGCAGTCGTTAAGCCAGCTACTCCCCCTTGCCAAATGTTAATAAGAACCGCCTTCTAAGGTTTTTATTCCTAATTACTGATATTGGTACTATTATTGATTTCAAAAGTGGGCTTGTCCCCTGTTGTTGTCCTGACAATAATGAACTCCACATCTTCCGCTTTGATAACCGGCACCAGGGTGGCTCTATTAAGAATGTTATCACTGAATTTTAAACGACTCATTTTGTGGTTTTTATCTTTAAAACCAAGGATATCGATCATGACGTTTGGCATTTCACACTTAATTAATTGAAACTATTTTCACTGGCCCCAGCAAACCGGATTTTTCCAAAGGTGTATCTGCCGTCCAAGGCGCTGTATGCGGAGTCAATTTTCTTTCATTCACTGGTAGTCTCATGTCCCCAAGTATGCGGTTGATCCATGTATTTACTACCTCTACCTCAATTTTATTTTCACCTTTTTTGATGGCACCTGTAATATCAACGCGGTATGGAGCTGTCCAAACGCCGCCAACATACCTTCCGTTTATTTTAATTTTTGCCATCATACCCACATAACCTAAGTCAAGATATAAATTACCTTTAGGCAGTTTATTTAACGTTATACTATTTTCATACACTGCCTGGCCGGAATAATATTTTATTCTGGCATCTTCCGATTTTGTCCAGTCCTCCAACTGATTGAATGTAACTGTTCCGGCGGGGCCTCTTTTTATCGAATCGCTTTCAAATTTTATTTTCCATGAATTGGTTATTTCAGCGACTACTACAGGTATTGGAAAGTTTGCTTTTAATCTATAAGCTGAATGCTTAACCGTTTTTTGGAACACTACAAATGCACTTTCATATGCTTCCAACTGCAACGGAACAGCTGTTATTTTGCCGTTGTCGGCAAATTCCGGCAAAGTTCGGGTTGCTCCGCTTACGGCATTCCACAGTTCGGGCTGTTTGCCGGAAACACGAAACCGGGCATTAAATTTTATCGCTTTATTGCTTTGATTTGTGATAAAATAAATATCCGTGCCGTTGGCAAGCGCGCGGTGCTGATAAAGAACAGGAACGCTTTTGTCCAACCCGAAATCGGGTGGAATGTTTAAAGTAGCAAATACTTCTTCCAAATTGTTGTTTGCCGGAATTTTATTCTTTAATTTCTCAGACAACGCCTGCACATCACGGTCGGCTTGCGGGTAATTTTGCAAACTTGGCGAACGCTCAGGTAGCGGACCGATAATTGTTGCGCCCTCTGCAACTAATTTTTCTATTTTCCGCAATACTTCCGGGCGCATCGTTTTATTATTTGGTAGAACCAAAACGCTGTACGAAACTCCGTGCGGCAAAACAAGGCGACCGTTTTTGACTTCCAGGCTGTTGATAAGCACTTCGCTATTTATAAAATCGAAATAATAACCTTTGGGTAGTGCAGGTTTCATTTCGCCAGTCATGATGGGTACGTCTTCGCCAATGTAATAGGCAACATCGGCAACGTTCAATCCCTGTTGCAGCATATAGGAGGCACGTTTTGTATAATCCACAAACAGGTCTAACTGGCTGAACCATGTGTTTTTTCGATTGAATTCCGTACTAAACCATGCATCAACGCCAGGGTATTCATCGTTGTCGTATTGCTGTATATAAACATGGTATATCATTGAATTAATGCCGGTAGCGAAGGCCAGATCGCCGTAACCTTTCAGCATACCCGGATAGCGTTGATAATGACTTTCTCCCTTCCCTCCAGTAAAAGATTCGGCCCATGCCCTTGATTTTCCGTAAATATGGGCAGCGGAAGCGGCAGCGCGTTTTTCCGAGACATGTTGGTCATTCCAAAACTCACCTGCAACTTCATCGCTCTGGCCGCCATATTGAAGAAATTCACCGGTAAAACCGTAATGACCGTAATTTTCCAGCCAGGTTTTCAACTTGTATTGATGCGATATTTCGCGCAGTCCGGCAACGTATTCATAAGCCATCGCATCGGCGATGAAGCGGTGCAAATCCCATAAAAAACGCTCGGTTAGCTCATGGTTTCCAACAACATAACCATAATATGCGGGCAGGTAAGGCGTAGGATCGTAACCGTAACGCTGTTGGAATTTTTCCAACATTCCATCTGTAATATTCTGGGACGCTTTTTCCCAGGAATCCATCACGGTATATTTCCACGAGCGGCGGTCTTCAGCGGGAATACGCCTGTAAATTTCGCCCAGAAAACTTTCAAAATGTGCCTGGATATGTTTTTTATTGATTTTATCAACTTCCAATCCTGTTGCCTCGGGCGAAGCGGGCGTGTTTTTAATTGTTGTGGTGGTCATTCCCAACCTCATAATTGTCCATTCGCCCGCGGGAACAGTCCAGTTTAATGTACCGTCCCCGGAAAGATATTGGGAAATATCCAAAACTTTTTCAGGATTGACAGCCCCTTCCGATTCACTTACAGAGGGATAATTTGTTTCTCCTGCAGAAGGGAAAAAAGGAGGTATGGTTGTGGGGAATTTTGCATAAATATTTTCCGGGTAATGATTAACAAGCGGTGAAGAAGTAAGCACCAGCGATGAGATTATGCTTTTTGGTTTTGCATTTTTGAAAATCAGACGGAACTCCTTGCCTGTGGTTTCAGTAAGTGACTCCACTATGGGTGAGAGCTGGTCGTAGCCGCGCTGAATATCAATTGTAACATCCCTGTCGAGAGAAAATTCTTTTACGGTGCGATACCCATTTCCGTCTTTTACCTGAAAAGCACATTTTGCATTCAGATACTTATCAGGATAAAGCATAATACCGCGCACGGTTTCGTTTTTGGAAAAAGAAATGACAATGGGAAGACTATCCGAAACTGTTATATTGCGATATGAATCATCCAATAAATTTTTACGCGCTGTTGGAAAAGCAATGGTTTTCAAGTCCTGAAAATGATTGGTCGGCGGTAACAATTTTACAGAAATCTTTCGTCCACCCGACACCTGAATTTCCTTCGAGGCAAGATAACGCATGGACTGTTCTGGTTTTATCCATGGCCCTCCCGACTGGCTCCAACCTGGGGAATTGAAGATACCGATTTCGATATTCAGTTCGGTGGCAGTTTTTAAAGCAGTGTGTATAACCTCCCACCATTCGTCAGACATAAATTTTACTTTACCGTACGGATAATTTTGATTATGATGTGTACTTGGCCCAATGTTGCCAATGAAAGCCAGATTTATGCCTGCTTTTTTCATGGCTTTCAAGTCGGCCACAACACCTTCTTTAGATATGTTGTCACTCATCCAATACCAATATACTCCGGTGCGAATGCTATCGGGCGGGTTTAAAAAGCTTTTTTCCAAAAGGGAGCTTTTATTTTGTGCGTTCGCAATGAATGATGCGAATAAAAAACATAAAAAAAATAAATATTTCATTTTATTAAGTCGAATTAGTCATTTAAATAATATTCATTTTAAAAGTATATGGCTGTGTGGCCAGCATTCTATTTGGAAGATTGTCAAATAGTTCTTTTTTTATGAAGTTTCGATTATACCTAGTATATATACTCATAGATATAAGATAGTAAATGATCATCATGGTGATACATTCCTTTGTACCAATCCTTAGCTCTATAAATCAGAAAAGTTCTCTTCTTTCTTATCAGAGGAAACTTATTTTAGATTGCTAAAATAATCTTTCAAAGGAGCATAGCCTGCCCATTCATCTGTTTTAAACTCTGCTGCTTTATCTATGTCTTGTTTCATACCCGTATCCTTAGGCAATGGAATGTTTCATAACTTTGCCATATAATCTGCTTATATTCTTCCATTTATGTTCAACTATAAAGACTGCAAGTTTCTTTTTTACGCTATTTCGCACAACAACATATTCTTCCTGGTCCCCAACAACCCTTTCCTCTACCCCGACCTTATCCTGAACATTGCAACCTTAACCTTTTGTGTAAATAACCAGCAGGTCATTTGGCGTAACCCTAATTCCCGGCTAAGTTCTGTTGAGGACATATCTTTCTTATTGATGCGAACATGACAAAAACATAAGGTCTTCAACAGGAAAAATACACCCTGTGAAAAAGGGTGCCACTTGTAGGGGAACTGATGTAAAGACACTTGGTGCATTGGCGGTTATACTTCTTCTCCTTCCAACAATATTTGGTTTTATCACATTTAGGGCAAACGTAACCATTTACCCATTTTTTCTGCCTGATATTCAATACAAGCATTATCATTGGAGAATTGTTATTGAGACTCGAAAATCGTAAGACCATCGAAATTATTCTCCATTATCAATATTTTTATTCCTCTAGAATACAATGTTTTATTGGCAACATGTCTAATTCAATTATTATATTTAGAATAAATAGTTTTAAAATAGTTCATTTAAAATTATATCGAAAATATAAAATAATACAGCATGTTAGATGTTTGTTGGCAGTGACTTATAATTTTCCTTTACTAAAATTAAAATTTCAATCAAATAAGAAAAGCCAAAGGATCGTCCTGTTCTTGCAGGTACGATCCCTGTTTCATTCACATATAACAGCCTATTTTGCATTATTCAATACTTTATTCATTCCAAAAAATTACAATTATAGTACTATATCAATTATTATACCGGCCATTCTCAAATAGTTAAACTAAAGGCAACAGGCTTAATTCTTAAAGAGAAATCAGCCAGCTGCCTTTTGAATAATTTTTAGCTAAGCGTTAATAACCAGGATTCTGGGGAAATTTTGGGCCAACGGTTACTAAATCAATCTGTGTCTGAGGTATCGGTCTCAAAGACATAAAGTCTTGTATATTGGGTCCCGCTTCCGGATTTAACAATTTTACGCGACGAACCAGCGATTGCGTACGCACCAAATCATACCACCTGACTGACTCTCCATAGAGCTCCCGTGAACGTTCATCTAAAATAAAATCAATACCCGCTGCCTGTAATTGGGCAGGGGTTACCTGCATGGCAGCTACGGCACCAGCAGGTGCTGCCGGTGCATTTGCCGGGCGTGCTGCTGCTCGGGTTCTTAAAACGTTAAGCATTGTTGCTTCTGTATTATAATCACTCATCTTGAATGCAGCCTCTGCAGCGATCAGGTAAAGTTCTGAAAAGCGAAACAGCACAAGCGGCCTCAAAGAAGCATCATTAATACCCGGGCGCATAGGATCATCAAACTTTTTAACGGATGGATACATGGAAGATGCCCAGGGATTTGCATTTGTCCCGGTTGCTGCTGCTGCCAGTGAGGGGCGCAGAAAAATGACGCCTTTAAAGGCAGATCTTGCCGCAGGTCCGGGATCGAATGGAGGAGTCCATAATGCTGTATCTACCCCTACTTTTAAAGTGCCGCGTGGAGTAGTTACCTTGTTATTGGCTATCCAGGCTGTTTGAAAAGTAGTCCAGTAGCGATAATCATTGGTTTTGTCGGCAAAAAGAACCGTTTCCACCCAATCCGGATTAGGTCGGACACGCTGCCAGGGACGGCCATTCGTCAAATCTCTGGTCATCAATGAAGCACCGCTATTTGTTGGATAATTGGCAACAATAGTTGGGTAATTGGGCCGCAAATAAAAAGCCCATCCGTTAGATTGCGTATTGTTGTTATTGGGTACATATCCCCCGTACTTTATGTCGGTACTGTGCTCGATTGCAAACAGGTCTTCAATATTGTTGGCGTCATTGGCTTCCTTATAGGCGTCATCGTAACAGGGATATAAACCAATTCCATAGATCGAAGCACTGTTGATTAAACCTTGGGCCGTATTAAGGGCATTTTGAAAATCATTAGGTTGTGCAGCGTTTGACCATGCCCGCGTAAGATAAACCTTTGAGAGCAGAAATAGAGCCGAAGCCTTGGTGGCAGCATGTCCAGCAAAAGGAGAAGTGACCATAGAACTGATTTTTTCACCCGCCTTAGTCTGAAGTTCGGTTGAAGCCTCCGTTAAATCCTTAATTATTAAATTGTAAATATCTGCTATTGGAGCTCTGCTATCACTTAAACTGGGTGTTGTGATAAACTTGTCATGTAAAGGCACATCTCCAAAATTCCTAATCAGTTCGAAGTAAAGCAGGGCTCTTAAGAATTTTGCTTGTCCAAGATATTGATTGCGGACAGTAGAATCAGTAAAGACCGTTTGCCCATACTGCAATACTCCGTTTAACGTATTAATACTCTGATATGCATTTTGAAATAATAAGGCGAAAGTATTATAGACAGAAGCATTGTTCACAAAGTTTGTGTAGGTTTGAATGCTAACGCCTATGGTAGATGGACTGCCACCTAATAGAAACTCATCGGTCCCTCCCTGCAGCATATAAAAATAGTTTTCTGATCCCCAGAGCGATCGGAGACTATTATAAACTCCGGAAATTCCACCTTGCACTCCGGATTGGGAGGTAAAAAACGAAGGGGTGATACTCGCCTTAGGCTCCTGCTCTAAAATTTTACTACAGCTGAACAGGCTGAAAACGCATGCAACAGATAATATAACTGTTATTTTATTATGGATGTTCATTTTTCTTAATTTTAAAAATTAAAAACTTGCATTAATGCCGATTGACCAAATTCTGACCTGAGGGAGACTTAGCCCTATGGTCAATGCCCTGCCAAGTGCATCACCGGAAAATCCAGAAGCACCACCAGACTGACCACCATAACGATTACTTTCAGGATCAATACCAAAGCCTTTTTGCAATAAAGGTGCATAGATTATAAACGGATTATTCACAATCACAGACACTTTTAAAGATTCGATCAGTCCTTTTCTGAGAATACTTTCCGGAAAGATGTATCCCAGGCTAATACTTCTCATTTTAATAAAGGAACCGTCCTGATATTGTAACGTCGAACCATATAAAGGGCTTCGACTAGCATCAGGACGCGGAAAATCATTTGTAGGGTTGGTCAGCGTCCAGTAATTCAGGTTATACTGATTCACGCGTCCGATGTTGAAGAAGCCTTCCTGGTCAGCAATATAGTTCACACACACCTTTTGTCCCATTCTGGCAAATGCTACTGCCGTCAACTCAAATCCCTTGTAACTAAAGCGGTTTGTTAATCCGGCAATGTAATCCGGTTGAAAAGAACCTAGTATCTGACGGTCGCTTGCATCTATCTTTCCGTCGGCATTTACATCCTCAACCTTGATCCAGCCAGGTTTTTCGCCGTATTGAGCTGCTTGCGTTGCCTCGCTTGTTTGCCAGATGCCCACTTTTTTATAGTCGTAAATTACATTAAAAGGATGACCGACAAACCATCCGTTTACAATATCCTGCTGAAGTCCGTCATGCAATGCAGTAATCTCGGAACGTTGAAAGGATATATTGAAGTCCGTACTCCACTTAAATTTGCCATCAATATTACGGGAATTCAGTGTGATTTCCAGTCCCTTACCTTTCGAATTGCCGGCATTTACGGTAGTGGTTGCGGCACCGTTACTTAAGGGCAATGATTCCACTTGCAGAATATCTATGGTTTTCTGTTTGTACACATCAACTGACCCGGTGATGCGATTATTCAACACACCAAAATCGACACCCAGATTGACATTGTCCGTATGCTCAAACTTCAAGTCTGGATTGGGCACCGATGTTACAAGGTAACCGTTCTGCAGGCTTGACCCGAAATTGTAGGCAACCGCACCCAGGTTGCCAAGGATCTGATAAGGGCTGATATTCTGATCGGCTGTAACTCCGTAGCCGACCCTCAGCTTTAAGGAACTCATCCAGGGAACCGATTCCATAAAATTTTCGCGATCAACATTCCAGCCAAAAGCAAAGGCAGGATAGGTAAAATATTGATGTCCGGAACCTAAAACTGATGAACCATCGCGCCGTACGGTGGCTGTTAGCATATACTTATCATTAAATCCATAAAACAAGCGGGCCATATAGGAGATCAGACCTCGTTCGGCATAGGAAAAGCTTGAGTTAGAAAGGTTGGTCGAATTTGCAAGGTACAAATTGTAACTTTGCAGATAATCGGCGGGAATACCAGTGGCATTTAATTCGCTTCCTTGGGTATGATCTTTCTCAAGATTAAATAGACCCGTAAATGTGATATGGTGTTTTTTTGCAAATATTTTGTCATAAGTAAGGATGTTATCAATCGACCAAACGTAATTTTCGCCGTTCCAAACAGATGCTGTTGACTGGTCCTGGCTTGTATTGGTGTTTACCATCGTATTAACCGGAGAATAATCATTTTCCTGACTTTGGTTATAAGACAAACTCGCGTTCAACCGGTATTTTAAACCATCAATAATGTTTGCTTCGGCATAAACGACATTGTTGGTAGCAATGCGGCGGGTGGTTGCTTGAATGTTCGGATTTCTTAAGGTTAACGAATTTAAAGCATTCAATTCGCCTAATGTTCCTTTCGCCGGCCTCACATTAATGGTGCCGTCATCATTATATGGCGACAAAAGCGGACTAAGAGAGGCTACCACCTGAATAAAATCTCCTGCATTCTCTGTATAGGCCAAATTGTTATTTGAAGTCAACCCAACTTTGAAAACTTTATTAATTGTTTGATCAAGGCTAATTAGCAAACTACCTCTGCTATAATTTTGACCATATTCAATACCTTTTTCATCCCGGTAACCACCACTAATTGAAAACTGAGTATTTTCGTTTCCTCCTGAAACGCGTAACTGATTATCGGTAACAAAACCAGTACGCAACAGCAATCCAGGCCAATACGTATCCGTTCCCTTATCAATTCCTTCCTGCTCTGCAACAGTTATCGGATACGAAGTGTTGCCAGGGCTTGTGGAATTACCGTTCATAGTTTCTTGTTTAAAAGCAACATATTGCTTTGCGTCCATTAAATCATACTGACCGATGGCTTTCGATACTCCTGAAGTCGTACTGAAGTTAACTATTGTACGGCCATTTTTCCCGCGTTTAGTGTTAATCAAGATTACCCCGCCTGATGCGCGAGAACCGTAGATTGCCGTTGCAGAAGCATCTTTCAAAACCTCAATACCGAGAATGTCGTTAGGATTGATATCGTTAAGCCTTCCGTTGATGAAGGGGACTCCGTCCAAAACAAACAAGGGGCCATTAGTGGCATTGGCGCTACTGCTGTTAGTGGCAAAAGAACGCTCACCACGTAACCTGATCTGTCCAGTGGACCCGGGAGCATTACCTGTTGAAGAGATATCGAGTCCTGCGATTCTCCCCTGAAGCTGATCGACGACATTGGTCTGAATAGGAACTTGCTGCAAAGTTTCTCCCGAAACTGAAGTTACAGCCCCGGTAACATCCCTTTTACGCTGTGTACCATAACCCACCACCACAACTTCATCCAGTTTCTTAATATCCGGAGTAAGTTGAATATCAAGATTAGATCTACCTTCAACATTTACTCTCTTGCTGAAGTACCCCATATAAGAGATTAATAGCACACTGTTTGCATTTGGCACCTCTATTGTAAAATTTCCATTAGTATCTGATATAGTACCAATAGTAGTACCTTCAATTGAAATACTTACACCGGCAAGTACTTCACCTGTAGCAGCACCTGTAATTTTACCGGATATTTTTTGCTGCTGCAAAATTTCCTTTGGCAATATAACTACAAGATTATTACCCAAAATACGGTATGTATTTCCGGTTCCCCGAAGGATCATGTCCATGGCATCCTCCAGATTGGCTTTTTTTATATCTACCGTGACGTTTTGATTTTTTATTACCTCATCCCGGTAAAGAAACCTGACTTTACTCTTGGATTCAAGAGTAAATAGAAGATCCTTTAAGGATACATTTTTTTCTTTCAATGTATATTTATTCTGAGAAAAGACTGATGCATTAACTGATAGCAGATTAAGCATCAGTAGTAATGTTGTTAATCTCATAATTAATAGTAGTTTGGTTTGGGAAAATAAATATCTTTCCCATTCGAATTTTGAATGAATTTTCATAAATTTGATCCGTTAATAGTAAGTAAATTGATTATTAATAATTGCTTTTTAAAACGGGGAATGCTGCAATCATTTCCCGTTTTTTTACTGGTGTTGGTTCGTCGCTGTATTATTCCATAGGCTGTATATTTTAGTAAACAATTTAATTTATCTGTAAATGATTATTTTATTCTTATTTATAGTATAATGAAATTGCGCGATAATTTGTAAAGCTTTTATTGCTTGGTCTATAGGTTCCTCATCAAACTTTCCCGTGAGCCTGCTATCATTAAGCTCCCGATATTGATTATCAATCACAACATTATACCATCGTTCCAATTTAGGGATAATATCCTCAAATTTCTCATTGTTAAATACCAATTGATTATCCTTCCAGGCTGTATACAAATTCGTTTTTATCCCTTCCTCAATGGTCAAAAGAGAATTTGGTTGTATGTCTTTGCCTGAATTCTCTGAAAATTGGTCTTCCTCTTTGTTCTCTTTCGCATTCTTATAAAAAACTGCTTTCTGATTAGGTTTTAGAAGGGCTATTTCCTTAAGATTTCCTTTAGTTAGATTGTCTTTCTCCAAAATCTGAACAGATCCCGAGACAAGGGTTGTTTCTATGGTATTTTCTTCAGGATAGGATTTTACATTAAAAACTGTCCCTAAAACACGAATAGTTAATTTTGATGTCTGAACAGAAAAAGGATGCTTGGCGTCTTTCTTAACCTTAAAAAAAGCTTCTCCTTCCAAGTAAACATTACGATTAGTCTCAAAATTGGAGGCATACTTAATTTTACTGCCTGAGTTCAGATTAACGATGGTCCCGTCTGGCAAAACCGCCCTAGATTTTGAACCATAGGGAACAGTAATCTCATTACTAGCTTCAGCTTGGGGCACAACTTTTTCACTATAAAACAATCGGTTGCCAATCCATGTGATTCCTAAGGCAAAAATAAAAATTGCGGCATATCGCATGAAGGCCAGTAATCTGTTCGAAATGCTGCGGGGTTGGATCTCAGAAGCAGCCGGTTTCAATTCACCTTTCATTCTCGAATGCAACTGGGCTAAGAGTTCTTCGGAAGACTTTGTACCTTGGTATTCTGCCGGTTTCCCCCAGTCTTCCGACATAAGCTCTTCTACTTTCCTTTGAGATTCAGCATCTTTTAAAAGACTAAACAACTCTTCCAACTCCTTGGGAGTAATATATCCCAGCTTGAGCTTGTTTAAAAATTCCTTGATTTTTAATTTATCGTCCATATAACATTTCTTAATTGTGTATTAAAATAAAAGGAGAAGTTCCGTGAAGAAGGGAACAAAATTTTTATAGAAATTTTTCCAGAATGGGGCGAATATAGTTCAGGACGTTCCTGATTTGAGTATCCACCGTGTTTTCAGAAATCTGTAAGGTCTCAGCAATTTGTTTATAGGAAAGCCCTTCTTTTCGGCTTAGCAGAAATATCTCTCGCCGTTTGGGAGGAATTAGGGTAAGTAATTTCTCTAAAAGATCTTCTAAATCATGAAAAAAAATCTGGTTTCCCGTATCAAAGTCATATTCCAATGTAAGATCTTTCGTTTTTTCAAGGAAAGCTTTACGGTACATTTTCTTCTTTATAGCATTATAAACATGATGCCTTGCTATCGAAAACAGGTAAGTTGCAAATGACCTTTCTTCATCGATGGTAAAACGGTTTTCCCAGATGGCAAGAAAAACGGTTTGCCCGATCTCTTCAGCCTCTTCTTTTGAGCCTGTATAATGATAACAAAAACTAAGAACTTGTTTCTGATAACGGGCAAAAATCCAAT
Organism: Bacteroidota bacterium; assembly: GCA_030706565.1. Classification (NCBI taxonomy): domain Bacteria; kingdom Pseudomonadati; phylum Bacteroidota; species Bacteroidota bacterium. The sequence continues at coordinate 12,644 of JAUZOH010000063.1, forward strand.
CAAAGGCCTTTACATCAGATTGTTGTAATGATTTCAGAGCTTCTTTTTCATCGATAAATGACATTCCGGTTTTTTTAATTTTATTTCTAGTTTAAACGAAATAAAACTAATATATTCAATAATGCAAACATTATTTTAATTTCTTCATTTTTTGTTTCGACATACAAATTGGCAGATATTGAAAGCAAAGGTCCAAGAAAATTGCCGCGTAACTGATTGTTTGGCGATTCCCTGCCCCAGTAAAATCCTTATATAGTTTAAATCTTTAGGTAAACCTGAGGTTTTGTTCTCATTTTTTATTGGCTTAAATTTTGTCTCAATCACTGGTTGGGGAACTTAATCGGCTTTTTGTGAAAAAATTCTGCACAATCTATTAAAATAATCTTCACTTTTAGATGTGAGTAAAATGAATAATTTTCATAACCAAACAAAACTTATAAACCTGATATAAAGAATAATAGCAACATTAATGTCGTTACATACCGTTAGCAGCAAGCAAATATTTAAACATTATTTGAATATATTAACGCCGTTAATTATATTTACACCGTTAATTTAATAAATTCAATGATGAAAAATAAGGAAATACAAGAAAAGCGAATGAAAGAATATTTCATTCAAGCTACAAAAGACATTTTAAAAGGAGAAGGTTTAAAATGTATAAGTGTTAGAAATATAGCTGACCAGGCGGGGTATTCTTATGCAACCTTATATAATTATTTTAAGGATGTTAACGATTTAATATTTCTATGCGTTAATGATTTTCAAGAAGAATGTAAATTATTTGTTACTAAACAGACAAAGAAAACTCCTAAAGGGATAGATAAGGTTAAAGCAACAGTTTTAGCATACATAGGCTATTTTGTTGAATATCCCGGCATTTTTGATTTGTTTTATTTAGCCCGGGTGGGTGATTTTGGAAATAAACAAACAACAATTAATGTGATAAGCACCTCCCTGGATGATGTTTGCGATACAGAATGGGATTATTGTATCAGTCATCATTTAATGCCAGAGGAGAAAGTAGGAAACATTAAAAATCAACTTAAATATACTGTAATTGGATTACTATTGCTTTATTTAAATCGGCGAACACCTGATTCCTATTCGGATTTTTTAAATCAGGCTAATACTCAGATTGATTATCTGTTGGGCTTAAATAATAACAAAACAATTTCAAAAATCAAAAATGAGAATTCATAAGATAAAATTCTTTGATTTTAGGTAATAAAGGATTCAATGACAGTAAACCTCACAAGGATTCTTATTGAATTGGCAGGATGGGTTAAGAAGAATAAGGGGAAATTATGCCTGACAAAATCATCAACAAAGATTCTTGAATTATTGTATACATCTCGTTTCGTCCGGAAATCTCTTAACAAAAATTATTAAATCCATTTTTTAATTTTCGACAAATTAATTAAAAATGGCATCTTTACAGACAGTCACTTAAAAATATTACCATACTTTTAATTATTTTCTTCAATTTATAGGGAAGTTTA
>JAUZOH010000064.1 GCA_030706565.1 Bacteroidota bacterium
CAATTGGCTAATGCACTGGAAACGCCAGTATCATGTTCACCCAGGCCACGAATATTGATCCGCACTTCACCCGAACCACTCTCAATCCTTAACCATGCAGTAAGTTTATAGGTTGACCGGGGATTAAGTTGAACCTCCGTTTGTACAATAGTGCCACTGCCAATTTCCAAAGCCTGCCTGCCGGAATGAACTGTTGAAGTAGTTAGACAAGCAGAATTTCCTATAGTAATCCAAGGCGTCAGACTATGGGCTTCAAAATCGGAATTAAAAAATTCGACTTTCTTTTCTTTTGAATAGGCAGTGAGTGAAAATATGCCGAGAAATATTATTGCGGTAACTTTTAAAGATACCAATTTATTCATTTTCCTATAAAAGTTAAAGTGTTTTCGTGGTATACAGCGATTCTTAAAACCGCAAATAAAGTCTCCAAATTTAGCCTTTATACGTGTAAAAAAAAGAATAAAAGTTCTGATGAAGGAAACCCGTCAGGGAATCAGTTTTTTAATTAATGAATATTTTGAAAAAAATTTCAGGCCATGAAACCGGAAAACAAAAGATGGAGGTATTAATAAATACAGGGCGGAATAAAATCCGCCGCCCCTGTATTAATTTACAGACAGATTAACCTGATACTCCGGTATAAACTGAATGTCTTTGATATTTGTCCGACCTGTTTCTTCTTTTGCCGGTGTTTTTTCAAAATAAATCTTATAACCGGGTTGCAAAGGGAAAAGTTCAAATCTTAATTGTTGGCCTTCGGCTTTTGTTCCCAGGCGTTTGAGATCGATAAGCCAGGATGTTCCATTATTAAAATTATCAGAAATCAGGCGATGCCCCAAACGGCAACGGCCTTTATCACCCGTATAATCGGCATGTACGAACAAACCGTTTAACTGTTCCGGCATACTATCCGGAATAGCCAGCGTCCAGTCCGAATGAACAGTTCTGAAAGAATCATAATCCACCTTTACGGCATCAACCACCTCCGGAGCTTTCAACCCTTTGACCGTTGATATGGGGGAAGGAAGGGTATACTGCCCGGTGGTAAGCCAGGACTGGTCAGTATTGAAAACCACCTGATCGGTATTGAAATACTCAACCTCCAGCCTGGCAGCAAATGCAGCCCGGGTATCAGAAAACGGAAAGACAAGAATCAGCTGGTTTTCACCTTTATGGGCATAGCCGGTTATATCAATTGCATTTATCTGATTTGCATTGGCCATTGCATTGACCCATGTCCCGTTAAGCTCAATTTTACACGGTATCTGATTCATCAGGTACAAAGTAGCCGACTTAATTGACGAAGGATTCCCTAAATTAAATTCTTTAATGAACAGCGTATTGTTCAGTAAGTTCCTGGAATTCACCTCTGATACTGAAGCTTTCAGCCATTGAGCATCATCAAACATGTTATATTTCTTCAGCTCTGGCTTAAAGCTTACCGGAGGAACATCCACCGTGTATCTGGTGAAAGCACCCGCCTGCCGCATGGCAATTGTTTTTCCTTCTTGATCAAGTTTCAATTTATTTTCCAAAGAATAGATATTCATTCTGGGGGAATTTCCATAAACATGAAGCTGATTCCCATTCATGTAAAGATTGGCATCTGAAATAAAAAATTGTTTTTTGCCATTTTCATTAAATAACCAGGCATGACTGGCCTCATCTGGTGATAAAACCCAGATATGTTGTTGTTTCCCGTCTTTTCGATCAATCCGGATATATTCATTCATGCCGGGTTTAAGGTTGGTTACCAGGTATCTTCCATTACTAAAGGTAACTTTAGCCCTGCCTGCTTCCAGATTGATGATTGCTGAGGCATCAAAAGAAAATTCAGGACTAATTCCCCTGGATTGCACAAAAAACCAGTTGGTCACATTCCCATCTTCGATTTTGCACAAAGGCTGGGCGGTGGCATATTTTAAAAGAACACCGTCCATATCAAAATTAAAAGGCCATATAAAAGAACAACTATCGGGGATATTAACGGGTTTTACAGGAAAATTCAGGTCCTCCTTATCAAGTTTGAGGGAAAAACTGACATTTTTTTGTTCAGGCTTGATTCTTCCCCTGTAATAGTTCAAGCCGAATAAAAATCCCGAACCATCTTTCACCCTGACGGCATATTGCAAACTATCCACGTTTTTAATCTGAGGAATAACAGGAGCCATAGGAGCCAGTCTTGAACCAAATTCATTCAGGAAATAATGTAATTTTTTAAGCTGGTAATAGGAAGGAGCCAGCTCACCCGTTTCTCTGATTGCTGCCTGAAAATCATAAGAGATATCAGGATATTCGTTAGGATAACCCGTTTCATCCCTATTTTCTTCTAAGGTCGTATAGAGGCCAAGGGAATTCTGTCCTCCCGTAAAAACATAATATCCCGGCATATTGCTTCCAGATCCAATTTTAGTAAGGGCAATAGACAGACCGTCAAGCGGGCTCAAAACAGGCCGGCGATGTTCTGCAATCTGGTTTCCAATCCCGATTTCACAGGTAAGGTAAGGGAAATGGGAATAATCAGCAGAATATTTTTTATCCTTTTGAGAAAGGTCATTTCCAATATTTTCATCGTTCATGGGCGCCTGAAAAGTAAAATTCGGATTATCCTTCATCTTTTCAAGGTTTGCAGCCCAAGGTTCGTCCGGATATCCGCCCCACAAGGGAATCACCTCATCGCCCTTGGGAATCGAAGCATTATCCCATCCGGTAATAGTATATAAAGGAACATCCATTCCCCATCTTCTGGCCGTTTGCTTTAACCACATAATATGACCTTCTCCCTTCGCACCTCCGTGGTATTCGTTTTCAAGCTGGATCCCGATAACCGGGCCGCCATCTTTATACAGCAGGCCCTTCATCTGACCAGCTATTTCCCCGTACCAACGTTTAACGTAATGTTGATATGCAGGATCGTCTGACCTGTCGGTCAGATACTTTTTATCCAGGATCCAGTCGGGAGTACCGCCGTTACGTACTTCACCGTGGCACCAGGGTCCGATACGGGGATAAACAAAGAGCCCGTGTTTCTGGCAAAGCTTTACAAAGCCTCGAAAATCCTTGTTTCCAGACCAGTCAAATTGTCCCTCTACCTCCTCATGATAGATCCAAAAAAGATAACAGGCGACGATATTGATTCCATTGGCTTTCATTTTAAGTATCGCATCTTCCCACTGTTCTTTAGGATAACGGGAGAAATGCATCTCGCCCATGACCGGAACAACTGCCTTTCCACCAATTGTGATGTACTTGCTGTTTGCCAGGATTTCCTTACCGGAAGGCCCAGGATTACCCATCTTCAGGTGTCCTGACATAATCCCTGCAGGTTTTACCCGGGCGTCAATATAATGATTCTGTGCGTATGCGATGAGCAGTGAAAAAACGAAGAAAAAGGATGAGGCTAACTTTTTAATCATTTGAGTTTTCTTTAGGTTATCAGTTTTGGCCGGATTGGCTTTAAATGTATGCAAGAGCAGACACAAATATAAACCAAATTCAAGAATGCCGGCAAGATTCTGGCATACATTGATATTAAAAATCCCGGTCAGTTGCAAAACCGGCCGGGATATAATTAATTGATGAAACAACTCTAATCCATGTGGAACATGGTTTCCAAAGGAATAGAAACCGGAGAAAAGTCAGGATTGGTTTCCATAATATCAGCCATATATTTCCACCATTTCTGAACAATAGGAAGATCTCCCAAGTCCTGCGAAGAACTTTCACCTTCCTGGTATTGTACAGCAAAAAGGGTATTGGTTTCTTCATCTAAAAAAATCGTATAATCGCGGACACCGCTCTTTATAAGTAAGTCCTTCATTTCAGGCCAAATTGCGTTATGGCGGCGTTTGTATTCTTCTTTACAGCCAGGACGCAATTTCATTTTAAATGCATATTTTTTCATCATACATAAAATTTAATTAATATTCCGTACCTTAAACCAAAGAAACATCAAAACGATTATATCGAAACCCGGTTAAACTTGTCCCAGGTTTACGATGAAAGTAGAAAGGATCAGAACAACAATTCCTACAACCAGGACAAAAATTGTTTTTTTGCTAACGCCCTTCCATTCATTGAGAATGATACCCCACACATTGCTGCAGGCAATATTCAGTGCCATCAGGATACACCAGCTGAAAGCCAGCATGCTGGGGGGCAACATACTTTTGCCCATGCCCATAAAGAAGAATTGCAGGTACCAAAGAGTACCGCCAAGAGCAGAGAAAAGAATATTGTTAAAAAGCACATTGCCGGGAACAGAAAAATAATCTTTTCCGGTACCGTTTTTAATATTTAAGAAGAAGCAATAGGAAAAATTAGTAATGAAGCCGCCCAGGGTCACAAAAATCAAAATAGGATTCAAGGTGAAAAGCGGATTGGTATTGAACTTAAGAGCAACAGCCTCCATGGGTTTTCCGGCTTCCAGTCCATAATTGAAACAAGCGCTCATAATTCCGGCCAATACAGCAATAATCAATCCTTTTTTCAAGGCGAATTCCTTAACTGCAGCCTTTTTTTCTTCTTCCGTCATGTCTTTAGATTTCAAACTTCCGGCATAACCAATGATGGCAATTCCGGCAACGCACACGGAAACACCCATGACCATCAAAACGCCACCAGTTGTAGCGAATAAATTATTGCCGGCAACAATAGGTGGAATAAGGGTTCCAAAAGCCGCACAGAATCCCAGAGCTATGGACTGCCCCAGGGCAACTCCAAGATAACGCATGCCCAATCCGAAAGTCAGGCCTCCAACACCCCATAAAACACCAAAAAATATAGCCCACAATTTGGCAGAAGCAGGTGATTCTCCAATAATTTTCATTAGATCAGGAACAGTAAAATAAGCAAAAACCCAGGGAATAACAATCCAGGAAAAAATACCCTGAACAATCCAGTACGATTCCCATGACCAGTCTTTAATCTTCTTGATGGGGACATAAAAGCTTGAAGCACAAATGCTTCCAATTGCAATTAAAAGTATTCCAAGAATTGGATTCATAATATTGTGATTTGAAAAGTGAATAATTAATGATTTGATTTAAGTAGTTATGTTATAAAACTGATGTAAACCTAATTATTTTTTACTAACTCAAAAAACTATTTCCCTTAAAAAATAAATGAAAATCATTTTTTGATTTTTACATAACAATTTAATATTTCTCCAATGTAGATACAATGGAAATCATCTTTCGAATAATTTTTTTCAATCAGTTCAGGAATTAAAAAACTTTCTGGTTTCAGGCGGTCGGCATATAATTTCCTGCATTCAAAAAACATTTTGGACTGTTCGAAGGCTATTGCCCCGCTTTCTGTCTCAAAAGGAAGCAGTCCGGTTTCTTTTATCTTATCAGTATTGCTGCCCGATTTAGAACCGCAGAAATTTAAAATTGGGCGATGTTCTTCCTCAAAGAAAGAAATTGTATAGAATTCAGAAGATTTCATAATCTGATTCGTATAACGTTGTGGGCGGATAAAGGATATTGCCACAGGCAAGTTCCACAAAACGCCCATTGAACCCCAACTTGCAGTCATGGGATTACATTTTCCCTTATTCCCCGCGGTGATCAACATCCACTCATATCCAATGAGTTTAAAAACATTATCGCTAATGTTTTTGGGTTTTATTTTCTTGAAATCTTCCAACATGATAAAATGAGTTTAAATCTGATAAAGATAAGTAAAGTTGAATTAAACCAAGGGTTACTTATTAAAAAAGGTCGATGTTGCTAACAAAAATTTGGAACCAAAAGTTATGGAGTTAAAATCAATGTATCTGAAAAAAATCTTATTTTTGGGACTGCTATTTTAAGAAAAATGATGAAAATGAAGAGATGGTCACTGGGTTATGCCGCATTAAAATGTTATATTACACTTGTTCACAGGATTTATTATAAAAAAGTATTTGTTCAGGGAAAAGAAAATATTCCAGCCAACGAACCGGTCATATTTGCACCCAATCATCAAAATGCCTTGATGGATGCACTAGCCGTAATAAGCACGGTAAATAAACAACCTGTTTTTCTGGCAAGGGCTGATATGTTCAAAAAGAAAACCACTGCAAAATTCTTGCACTTCCTGAAAATTCTCCCTGTTTACCGTATGCGCGACGGCATTGAAAACATGAACCGGAATGAAAAAATCTTCAGGCTTTCTTCGGAAATATTGAACAACAATCAGGCCATGGGAATTATGCCTGAAGGGAATCACGGGGATAAAAAACAATTAAGGCCATTGAAAAAAGGGTTGTTACACATTGCTTTCCAGGCCCAGCAGAAATATGGAGATCAACCAGGAGTGAAAATCATTCCTGTTGGCCTTGATTACAGCAACTATCAGAAATTCAGAAGTACCCTGTTCATAAACTATGGGAAACCCATAGAAATTTCCACATACTGGCAGGAATACCAGAAAGATGGAAAAGAGGCTTTGCATGATTTAAAAAAAGAATTGGGCAGAGAGCTGAAAGACCTGATGATCAATATTGAAAGTAAAGAATATTATTCTGCCATTCTTCACTCCATCATTATTTACCGGGAAAAGATGGCGCAAAAGATGAAACTGAACCCTAAAAATCCCGCTGATCTTTTTAAAGCATCAAAAGAAATAGAAAAAGCACTGAATATTTGTTGTTTGGAACATAAACCAGAGCTTGACGAATTAAATGGCAAACTCGGTACCTACTCCAGATGTTTGGAAATTCTCAATTTACGGGACTGGGTTATGAAAGAAAATGTCAATCTCAGTCACTTCAATATAACCTTATCATTTACCCTTTTGATTCTGAGTTATCCTATCTTTATTTATGGAATCATTTGCAACTATTTGCCTTTTCATATCCCTGTCTCCATTGCAAAAAGGATAAAAGACATGCAATTTATCAGTTCCGTTCAATATGGGTCTTCTCTTATCACCTTTCCACTCTATTATCTGTTTTTAATCGGCCTGCTCAGTAGTATTTGTGGAAATATTTTAATCATCCTGTTTTTTACACTTTCTTTGCCCTTAAGCGGGTTGTTTTCCTTCTACTATTTTTGCCAGTATAAAAAATTACTGGCCCGTTTGAAAGTTATGATATTGTCTTCAAAAGGAAACAGAAGCATACGGAAATTAATTGATTTGAGAAAAGAAATAATTACTATTTTGGACACATTGACAGGTCATACAGCATGAAAGATTTTCAAAATAAAGTAATCTGGATAACCGGAGCTTCATCAGGAATAGGTGAAGCACTGGCTTATTTGCTTGCAAGGAAAGGCGCAAAACTTATTCTTTCGGCAACCCATGAGGAGAAACTCCTGAACGTAAAAGAAAACTGTGAACATTTAAATTGTCCCTTCTGTATGATTCTGCCCTTGGATCTGAGTAACATGAACAATGCAAGTGAGCTGACAACTAAAGTTATTGAAAAATTCGGGCGTATCGATATGTTGGTCAATAACGGAGGAATTAGTCAACGGGCCCTGGCCATGGAAACCCCTCTTGAGATTGACCGGAAGATCATGGAAATAGATTATTTTGGAGGAATAGCCCTGACCAAAAGTGTGCTTCCCTACATGCTCAAACAGGGAGAAGGCTACATTGCAGTTACCAGCAGCATTTCGGGCCGCTTCGGGTTCCCGCTGCGTTCAGCTTATGCAGCTGCCAAATTTGCCATTTACGGTTTCTATGAAACACTGCACGCAGAACTAGCCGCAAAAAACATCACCGTAACCATTATTTGTCCGGGAAGAGTCAGGACAAATATTTCATTTCATGCTCTCGATAAAAACGGGAAACCTCACGGGGTAATGGATCCCGGCCAGGATACAGGCATCACCCCGGAAAAAGCTGCCCTGCAGATCTTAAAGGCATTCCGGAAAAATAAAAGGGAAGTATTGGTTGGAGGCAAAGAATTATTGATGGTCTACATTAAAAGATTCTTTCCCGGCCTCCATTCCAAGATTGTCAAGAAAATAAAACCGGAGTAAAAAGAATAAGGAAAATTAATTTTCCTTATTCACCATTTCCATTCCGCCTAAAATAGCCTGTTCGTTTATGGGGATCATATCATGATGCCGTTCAGGAAGGGATTTCTTTAAACCTTTTACGACGTTGGCTACTTCAACGATAGGTTTAATTTTAAGAAAAGCCCCCAACACCACCATATTAAAAATCTTTGTATTCCCGATTTTTTGGGCTTCAGCAACTGCATCTATGGCATATACTGAAATATCCTTTCTTTCAGGCTTGTGGGTAATTCCGTTAGTCTCGTAAATAAGCACACCACCAGGTTTTACTTTTGATTCAAACTTATCCAGTGATTGCTGATTAAGAATAATGGCTGTATCATAATCATTGACAATAGGAGAGCTGATACGGTCGTCGCTGACAATTACCGTACAATTTGCAGTTCCCCCGCGCATTTCGGGGCCATAAGAAGGTATCCAGCTTACTTCTTTATCCTGCATAATGCCGGAATAAGCCAGGATTTTTCCCATGGAAAGAACACCCTGTCCTCCAAAGCCTGCTATAATAATTTCTTCTGTCATAATTAATTTATTTTGAAACTAATTCACCATTTACCTTGATATCTCCCAAAGGATAGTATTTGAACGTATTTTCAGCCATCCACTGATTTGCCTTTACGGGTGACAATTTCCAACCCGAGTTGCAACTCGAAACGATTTCAATAAAAGAAAGTCCTTTGTCCAGCTTCTGATTTTCAAAAGCCATACGAATAGCTTTTTTGGCCCTGCGGACATTAGCGGGAGTATCCACTGCCTGACGGGTAACAAAATAAGTACCGGGCAGCTGGGAAATTAGTTCGGTGATTTTTATAGGGTAACCCATTGTTTTAACATCACGGCCATAAGGACAGGTGGTTGTTTTTGCACCTTCCAGTGTTGTTGGAGCCATCTGACCTCCAGTCATCCCATAAATTCCATTGTTGATGAAAATAATGGTAATGTTTTCGCCTCTGTTGCAGGCATGCATAGTCTCGGCAGTACCAATGGCAGCCAGATCACCATCACCCTGATAGGTAAACACATATTTATCAGGCCAAACCCTTTTGATTCCGGTAGCCACAGCAGGAGCACGGCCATGTGCAGCCTCGGTCATATCGATATTCATAAAATCATAGGCAAATACAGCACAGCCAACAGGCGAAACGCCGATGGTATCAGCCTGAATGCCCATTTCGTCAACAACTTCCATAACCAGGCGGTTGGCAGTTCCATGCCCGCAGCCGGGACAATATGAAAGGACATTGTCGGTCATCAATTTGGTTTTGGTATAAACCAAATTTTCTTCTTTAATTATATCCTGAACATCCATCTTACTTTCCTCCGATTATTTTTTGTTCCAATGCCTCTAAAACTTCACCGGGAGTATGAACGACACCGCCCATACGGCCGAAATGTTCGGCTTTGGTCCGGCCATTTACCGCAAGTTTAACATCCTCGATCATCTGCCCGGCACTAAGTTCCACAGCCAGGAAGCCTTTTACCCTCTTTGAAAGCTCAGCAATAGGTTTCGTTGGGAAAGGGAAAAGAGTGATGGGACGTAATAGTCCGACTTTAATGCCTTTCTGTCTGGCGATTTGAACAGCTTTCAGGCAGATACGTGCACTCGAACCGTAAGCCACAAAAATATAGTCAGCATCCTCGCATTGAACTTCTTCATAGCGGACTTCGGTCTCCTGCATCTTCTGGTATTTGGCCTGCAACTTTTCGTTACGTTTTTCCATAACTGCAGAATCAAGTTCCAGGGAAGTAATGATATTCCGTTCGCGATCCGGAGTCTTCCCGGTGATGGTCCATGAAGGATCAAAAGAAGTAGTACGGGGGATCTGTTCGGAGATTTCAACTTTTTCCATTACCTGGCCAATCAGCCCGTCGGAAAGGATCATTGCAGGATTCCTGTATTTAAAAGCCAGATCAAAAGACAGCTTTACGAAATCATACATTTCCTGAACAGAAGAAGGAGCCAGAACAATCAAATGATAATCGCCATGGCCACCACCTTTTGTTGCCTGGAAATAATCTGCTTGTGAAGGCTGAATAGTCCCTAGTCCGGGACCTCCTCTTACCACATCAACAATTAAACAAGGCAATTCAGCACCTGCAATATACGAAATACCCTCCTGCATCAGGCTTATCCCGGGAGAAGATGAGGAAGTCATCACTTTTTTCCCGGTACCTGCAGCCCCATATACCATGTTGATAGAAGACACTTCGCTTTCGGCCTGCAATGTCACCATGCCCGTGCGCTCTTGCGTCTTCTGGGCCATGAGATATTCCATTATTTCCGATTGAGGAGTAATGGGATAGCCATAAAAGGCATCCACTCCGGCGCGTATAGCTGCTTCGGCCAAAGCTTCATTGCCCTTCATCAATCTAAGCTCTTTCATATTCAAAATTTTGATTTCAAACTTAATCGATTTTTTTTCTGTACACACTGATCACCCCGTCCGGGCAAACTATAGCACAATTGCTGCACCCTGTGCATTCTTCAGGTTTTGCCATAAAAGCATAATGATAACCCTTGCTGTTTATGGCATCATTTAATTCAATTACTTCATTGGGACAAGTAAATACGCATAGTTCGCAACCTTTGCATTTTTCAGTGTCAACTACTATTGCTCCTTTAACCTTTGCCATATTTCTATTTTTTTACTATTTCATCTAAAATAGCGCAAAAATAATATTTTTTATTGATAAATTTAATTTTTTTAGCCAATTTCATTATAAATCCTAATCAGATTGAAGTTGAAGAAGCCGGAAAAATCAACCCATATAAAATGACAGCGCCTGTAATTCCTTATTAAATCAACAGTTTACCAACAGAACAACAGCAAATCCTTTATTCAACAATGAATCTAACAATTATAACTACGATTAACCGCTAAATCAGGGAAGAAAATTAACATTCCTATCCCAATTCCTATATAACAGAAGGGCATCCTTAACTGTTTCTGACTGTCTGGACGGATATACCGCTGACAACAGTGCATTGGAGGCTGTCAGGACAGGAACCTTAGCATAATCAGCCTGATGAACAGTATTCAGATATTTAATTGTTCTGAAAGCATTAAACCATTGGAAAAATTTCTTTTTAAACGAAGGCAAAGAGGCACAATTGCTGTTAATCTCAACAACTGCCTGTTCAAAATGCTGATCAGACAAGAATTGTCGAACAGGAGGAGGTAATTGTCCAAGAATTCCCCTGTATTTTGCTTCATCCACCCTGAAGAACTCCCTATGCCGGTCCAGAAAATTTTTCAAATCTTTAAAAGCCAGAAAATTATAAGTAAGCAAAGTATTATCGCTGGTTTCCACAAGTTTTTTTATCGCAGCGCCGGTGCCAAAAGGTACCCTGTCGGATACCCTTGGCGAAGGATATACTGTCGTACTATTCAACTCATAGAACTTACCTAGTGCCATTATTTTCTGAAGGAAATAAAAATCCTCACCGGCCTGCCGGGTATTCATACCGCCCTGCTTCACATAAGCCAGTGCTTTAACCGTGAAACAGGAACCGACAGTATGGAATGCATAAGGCGAACCGATAAAACGGAAAGCCTGCCGAAGATACCTTAGGTGCAGTTCATACTGGACAATATTGGCATATACCTCTACAGGATGGATCAAACCTTCAAGAGGGTGTTCAAAATAAATGTTGCAACCATTGGCCTTGGGATATTTTCTGTAAAAATTTTCTATTTCATTGAAGTAATTGACTTCACAGGTTGAATCGGCATCAAGCGAAACGACAATTCCATTCTCGTTGTTAATCATATTAAAACGGTTAATTGCCTCATCCATGCCTATTTTCCGTGCCATTCCCACACCTGCCTGCCGTGCCGGAAGATTGGGCTTATAGAGTATATGAAATAAAAAAGAAGGGGAATTATGCTGTTGGATAAATATTGCAGCCTCCCTCAAGGTGGTTTCATTTTGTGAAATAATTTCCAAAGAAGCATTTTGGGGCGAATTGACAACCACTATCACTTCAAGTGCACAAGCAGGCCGGGTAGCATTCCACAATGATTCCAGGGTTCTGATAAGCCGAGGTTCATAAAAACAGGGAATGACCACAATCAGATTTAAGTCTTCTTGCGGATTCCCTGTTATATCAGATTTAAAATATTCCTGCCTGTTTAAATAATTGTCACCAAACGACATCAGCCAGCTATTTGCCTTTGAAATTTTTATTCAATCCTTTAAGCACATCCTTAGTGATATCCATTTTTTGATCGGCAAAAAGCAAATTATTCCCGTATGAATAACTAAAAATGAACTTATATTTTCCGTCTTTATTGAATTTCTTGAGATATTCCTGAATATTGTCCGTAAGTTTCCGGTTTAAATCCTGCTCTTCCTGAGCCAATTCAGTTGAAAGTTTATCATGAAGCTGTACCAGGGATTGCTGCTGGGCCGACAATTGTTGGTTTATTTCCTTTGCTTTGATATTTGAAATAAGGCCTTTCTGCATCTTTTCCTGATAATCAGCCACAGCCTTTTCAAGACTTCTTTGTTTCAGCATCAGTTCAGTTTGTGATTTCTTCTGTTTAAAATCAAAGTGCGACCTCAACTGGCGATAATATCCATAATTATTGAGCAAAGTATCCATATTAACAAATACAATTTTACCGCTTTCAGTTTTTGAGGACACATTGGCTGTATTTGTCTCAACATCATTTGTTTTCAATTTCCCGATGGCAGAAAAATGAAGATAATACAATATTGCAACAGCGAGAAATAATGCAATATTCAAATAGAGCGATAATTTTTTCATATTTTTACTTTTTAAAATTATTTTCCTGAAAAATCATTAATCCGGTTTAGTTTACTCCTTTGTTACTGGCAAATATAGTGTATTGAAATACATTAGCAAAAATTTATTCTAAAAAGCATAAGGCTTAGTTTTCAAAATAACGCAAGATTTTTTTAACACTCTTTAACGGAGACTTAACACTCTTTAACAAAATCAAATAACCATGAAATTAATTATTACAGTACATTTACTTATATTAATTAAACGTAAATACTAATTCTAAAATTTATTGATTATGAAAAAAGTAATGGTTTTAGCTTCAGCTATGTTATTTGCATTAAGTGTTACAGTTTTGGATGCACAAGTTCATAAACCTGGTGCTAAAAAGGCAAAAGCAGACACCACAAAAGTTGCTAAAGCTAAAAAAGGTACAAAAGCTGCAAAAGGAACAAAAGCCGTTAAAGGTACAAAAGCTGTTAAAGGTACAAAAGCTGTAAAGGGTGCCAAAGCAACTCCTGCAACAAAAAAAGCTGCTCCTAAAACTAAGTAATTAAAAGAATAACAAAAAATAAAGGCCGGAATTTTACCGGCCTTTATTTTTTGTTATTCCCTCCTTAATTAATTATCAACTTGAAATTATATATCTGCTGGTTGGTATTAACCTGTACAATATAAAGCCCACGGGGTTGATTAAGAAACAAAGGAATTATATTTCTGCTTTCATTTTTAAATAAAGACGAATAAACCACCTGTCCTCCGGCATTTAAAACTTTCACAAAAACATCCGTTGATTGATCAACATTCAGCATAATGTTAAAACTACCATGAGTAGGATTGGGATATATTTCCACCTTTTTTTTCTCTGCACTCAAAGTTGTTACAGCCAGGGGAGGAAGCCCTGCAGTGATATAAAAATCACCTTCTACCCCACCTCCGCTACCATCCATTTGGAGATAATAAGTCTTTCCCTTTGTTAAAGGCACTTTAATAAGAGCAGCGGCATAGGGAGCCGCACTGTAATAATCATCATTGGCTGCCAGCATCTTGTAATTGCCAAGTTTTAACCCCTGGCAGGAATCCACCTCATAAATAGCAAGTTGGGTATCCATTCCCCGGCTAATAAAAGTAAACGAATCGGTTGAGGAAGGAGTAAAAGTAAACCATACACTATTCTGAAGCCCCCCTTCGCTACACCAGGTTTTTTGAGTATTGCAGTTTGTTTCGGGAGGCAAAGGTTCTTTTTCCTCTACTGTTGCATGCCTGTTGGTAAAAGGCCCGTTGTCACCCATGGAAAGGGCAATAGGGTTACACATATCATCATTC
>JAUZOH010000065.1 GCA_030706565.1 Bacteroidota bacterium
CTTACTATTTATGAACGGTTTAAAACGTCAATCAATTTTATATATTTTTTTCTTTTACCTTATCTTTTCAACGGCTTGTAACAAAAACAATTTCGAATTGGAATCCGGTGATTTGCTTTTTCAGGTCAACGAGAGCAACGCTTTTACCGATGCCATTACCACTACAACAGGCGACCACCAGAAATTATCCTTTTCACATGTAGCCATTGTTTCGGCAGAAGGTAAGCAGATATTTGTTATTGAAGCCGTTCCCCATGGCGGGGTAAGGCACATTTCATTACAGAATTTCCTTAATTCCTCAGCACATAATTCATCAGGGAAACCTCTTGTGGCCGTTTACAGGATGAAAAAGAATCAGCATGTTTCAAATGTGGTTGAAAATGCCGGGAAATATATTGGAATGCCTTATGACTCAACTTTCATGCCTGGAAATAATGCCCTGTATTGCAGCGAACTGGTATATGAAAGCTACCTTGACACCCGCGGACTGCATATTTTTACTGCCAATCCTATGTCCTTTAAGGATTCTACAGGTCGGACCTCAACTTTATGGGTAAATTATTTTAAAAAATTGGGCAAAGCCATTCCCGAAGGTCTGCCGGGAACAAATCCCAACGATTTGTCCAAAGAGAAAATCATTAAAGAAGTATACAGGTATTTTTAATTCAATCCGGATCTTTTATTTCAACGCATAATTCACAATGCTCTCAATATGAATCTGAGTGGTATTGAGAAAATGCAGGTCAAAACATTCATGGTCCATGATCAGAAATAACTCCGTGCAGCCCAGGATGACAGAATCAATTGAATGCTGCTCCTTCATCTGCTGAATTATATCCAGAAATTTATTGCGGGTAATATCTTTTACAGTGCCAAACTCCAATTCCGAGAATATCTTCTCCTGAATGAAATCTATAGCATCAGAATCAGGAACAATAACCTCAATTCCATATGAAGCAAAAACATCAGGATAAAACTTTGCCTGCATGGTAAACTTGGTTCCCAGCAATAAAGCTTTTTTAAGGCCGCATTTTTGGGCTTCCCTGGCAGTTTCTTTGACGATGCTGATAATCGGCACACTGCAAGTATTTTGCAGTGGATCCAGGATGATATGAGGCGTATTTGAAGCAATGGCGATAAATTCGGCTCCTGCTTTAACCAGGGAGTCCGTCATGAAAGACATCCAGGCTATATAGCCTGAAAGGTCATTTACTTCCAGCAGTCTGGAAGAAATGGACAGATTGGCACTATATAAAATTATTTCCGGATACTCACCTGTTTTCTGCCGAATTAAGCTGGTAATCTGCTGATAATAATAAAGGGTTGATTCCGGTCCGAGGCCTCCGATAATTCCTATTTTTTTCATTTAAATTTCTTATTCATCAAACGATAATCCGGCTTCCCGGTATATATCTTTCAGCTTTGATTCTTCCTTTTCCCAGCAAAGATCCATAGCTGCCCGCTTCAAATTTTCCCGCCACAACCTCAGCACCGTTTCTTCTTTAAGCGTATCATTGATAACCTTTGCCAGCGACTCCGCATTAGGGCAATTCACAGCCCTGCCAATTTCATAAGATTCCACAATCTTTTTCATTTCAGGCAATGCGGAACAAAGGACAGGGATACCGGCCTGAATGTAATCAAAAAGTTTATTGGGCAGTGCATAAGCGTTATTCAGGCAATTGTCTTCTTCCAGCGAAATACCCAGATCTGCTCCCTGGTTGTATCCTCCAAGCAATTCAAAAGGCACTTTACCGGTAAAAATAACCTTTTCAGTTAAGTGTTCTTCTGCGGCCAAGGCTCTTAGCTCAGTTTCAATATCACCGCTGCCAATTAGCAACAATACAGCGTCGTCCACATAGTTCATGGCTTTAACCGCATTTTTCAGTCCACGTCCTAAATTTAACGAACCCTGGTAAACAATGATTTTTGTGCTTCCGAAATCAGTCCGGAGTAAAGGATGAATTTTGCCATTAGAATAAAAAGGGACATTTCTGACCACCTTCATGTGGATTCCGTAAAGGCGGTTTAATTCATCGGCAATGGGCCGGCTGACCGTATAGGAATATCTTATTTTGGGTAAAATAAGCCTTTCTATAAAGCGCCAGGTAGATCTTACAATTGGGCGGCCGTTTAAATGAGGCAGTCCGGTAAAAAATTCATGGCTGTCATAAACCAGCCTGGATCTTTTAAAGAAAGCTGCCAGAGCATTGGCCGGAAGTGTATCCAGATCATTGGCCACCAGGATATCTGCAGGCCTTGTCAGTAAAAAGAAGAAAAGCCGGATATTGTATTCCGCATAAAAGAAAACAGAACGGTGGAAAAATAATCTCAGGGATTTGGTCTGGTAAGACCTTGAGGAAAGAAATCCTTTTCCATCACCTTTTCGGCCAACCAGCATAACCCCGGCACCTGACTTCAACAAGGTTTGGGCAACTCTATGCATCCTTTGGTCGACTGACAAATCATTGGTCACCGACAAAATGATGCGTTGTGCTCTCCCCTTCTTTGACATGCTAATAATAATTATTATCCTGCCAGCTTTGCCGTTTATTGTATTTCAGGTCGTGCAACATTGATGATTTTACATTGATAGTAAATTCATAAAATCTATATTCGCCAAAGGGTACAAAATTAGCCGTCAGTTCCCAGCAATGTAAATCACGGCTGATGTTAAAGTTGGTCATGGACATTTTCTTTTGTTCGAAATCATAACCAGACGAAAATCCCACTTTCCACTTGGGAGTCAGGCTGAAGTTGCCGTTACACCTGAAAGTCTGGGTGAAAGTTGATTTATAATAAGGTTTATAATAACTCAGTTCATAATCAAAAGAAAAACTCCAGGGAATACTGAAATAATCATAATCACCGGCGGATGCATTCTTGGCTGCTTTCCGGTTTGGCGGTCCGGCCTGGGCACCTTCACGATCCTGAGGATTACTGTCAGCACCTGAACCCGAACCTGAAGTTGAAGTCTTATCCTGCGACTGGAAGGACATGCCTAAAGAAATGTTTGCATTGGTCAATCGTCCAAGCCGTCCATGATCTATAAATTCAAAACGGTTCACCCGCACTCCTGTATTTTCGCCAGTTCTTACAAGGGTATAAGGATCAAGCGTACCGTTAAAGCGCAAATCAAGTTTCTGGTTAAACAAACGGGTACCTCCGTTAATCGAGATAGTGCTCCACTTCATGGAATCTGCAAATATGTTGTAATTTGTACCGAAATCGAAGTATTCAAGCAGCTGAACTTTTTTTACTACATCAGCGGTATCCGTATGTTGTTTCACTTTCATTTCCAAGGTATTGCGCAATGACAGGTTGACATTTCCACTTCGTCCCCTCATGGAAGGAGTTCCATATATCCCGTTTTCAAAAATGGAATAATAGCCAATATGACCTGCCGAATCCGTCTTGTAGGGTTTGTAATAGTTCGGAGAAATCTTGCTCATATCAGGAGTAAACGAGAAACTGGCCGTGGGAGTCATCACATGCCGGATGGCCTGTATCTTTGAATTCTTGAACTGAATCAAACCATATATTTTCTGGCTCAAGCTGGTAGAAATACTCGGCAAATAGGAATGTGCATATCTCAGGAAATTAATGGTATCTGTTTTCACCCCGCCATAATACTTCTTATTAACTGCATCATATAAGGTATCCGACCAATACTTATGAACATAATTGGTATAAAGTACACCATTATAACTGACATTGGGTGTAATGGTAATAAACTTCATGACTTTGATGCTGGTAGACAAAGGGATGCTTTGTTGATAGCCATTTTGCATGTGCTTAAAAACCTGGTTTGTGAACAAAAGAGAATCGGTGGTAGCAATTCTGTTTTGCAGGCTTGATGAATAGCTCAACCGGATATCTTCCCACCAGCGGCCACCGCTGCTGTTCTTTTTCCTGAAAGGATAAATACTGGTCATATTTAAACTCATGTCAGGCAAGGTAAGGTTGATGGACTTGTTGATGCTGTTTTGTGAATGATTTAAACTGGCCGTAAGGGAAAAAGGAGAATTGGGCCAAATTTTAGAAAACGCCACACTTGATGTTTTTGTGTTGGTTAGATAATTATTCACATTATAAGTATGATCCCTGTCGTAAGACGTGGTACTGAAGTTAACACTGGCACTAAAAGTCTGATAAGGATTTGCCTTGGAATCTTTCCTGTGGCTCCAGGTTATTGCAATATCCTTGCTTTTGGAATATTCTGCTTCCCCTTTTACTCCATTTATATTCTGATAAAAACTGACATTAAAATTTCCACCGTAATTGTACCTTTTTGCATACTTTGAAGCAACTGAAAGTCCCCAGGTACCGCGGGTATAAATATCACCGGTAATAGCCAGATCCATATAATCATTGATAGCGAAATAATAACCTCCCCCACGCAGATAAAAGCCGCGGCTTGACTCTTCCCCGTAAGTAGGCATCAATATTCCCGAGGTAGCTCCTTTATGGTTTGGGAAAAAGCCAAAGGGAATGAAAATCGGCAAAGGCACATCTTCAAGCACCAGGTACGCCGGCCCGGCAATGATCTTATCATTGGGGATTACCATAGCCTTGGTAAGTGCAAGATAAAAATGGGGATGTTCCGCATCGCAGGTGGTATATTTACCGTTTTTCACGTCAATAACCCCATCTGCCTGCTTTTTGGTAATTGCACCATGAAGAAAACCTTCATCCTGCTTTGAAACCACATCCTTGATGAGTGCTTTTTTCGTTTTAAAATTATAGGAAAGAGTCTTGGCATCAAATTCGTCAGAGCCATCTTTAAAAACCGGTTTCCCTGCATCCTGTCCTGTACTGTCGGGCATTCCCTTGGCAAAACATACGCCCTGAGCCATGGCATAATCAATATAGGCTGAAGTCAACTCGGTTTTTCCATACTTCACATCAGCATTGCCATAGAGAAATACTTTCTTGTTTTCCATGTTAATTACCATGGAATCTGTTGCAGTATAATCAATTTGCGATTTTAATTCATCTGAAGAGGATTTCTTTTTCTTCAAAGCTGAAGTGTCTGTCTTAGTTGTATCCTTTTTAGCGATAAGGGTATCCGCTTTAAAAAAAGGTATATATGATGGCTTCCCTATACAAAATCCATTACCGCCACATAAAAATTCCATTCCGGCTCCTGCCAAAAGAAGAATTAAATTTCTTGAAACTCGTAAATACAATTTATATGCTATTTTTGTACCCAAAATTTTCATTTAAAATAAAATTCAAAACTAATAAAAAATTTAAAGATTACATTTTAAAACCGTCTATGCTGAAATTAATAATCAAAAAACATTTCTGTTTTTTACTTTTAATCGGTTTATTTTCAGTGCAAATAAGCACTTGGGCAAAATCTACCGGGAATCTTAAAAGATTTACAGTAGTGATTGATGCCGGTCATGGCGGAAAAGATCCCGGCGCACTGGGAAAAGAAGATGTAAGAGAAAAAGACATTGTATTGGCTATTGCACTCAAAGTAGGGAAATACATTGAGAGTAGTTGCGAAGATGTCAGGGTGATTTATACCCGGAATACCGACGAATTCATTCCCCTTCATGAAAGAGCTGAAATAGCCAACCGGAATAAAGCAGATCTGTTTATTTCCATACACGCCAACACCAATCCCTACAACAACAAAATAGAAGGGACTGAGACTTATGCCATGGGGCTGCATACTTCAAATGGAAACCTGGAAGTCGCGAAGAAAGAAAATGCCGTAATTACCTTTGAAAAGGATTATTCATCCCATTACGAAGGCTATAACCCCAACTCGGCTGAATCTTTTATTATTTTTTCATTAGTACAAAACACACATTTAACCCAGAGCTTAAATTTCGCCTCTTTTGTCCAGTCTCATGTAAAAGAGGAAGCCCAAAGAAATGACCGGGGAGTAAAACAGGCTGGATTTCTTGTTTTATGGAGAACCACCATGCCAGCCGTATTGATTGAAACCGGATATATTTCCAATGAAAATGAAGAAAGGTTCCTGGCTTCCGAAAAAGGGCAGAATGACCTGGCTTATGGAATTTTCAAGGCCTTTAAAGAATATAAAAGCCATATAGAGAGTAAAAGTCTTTTCCTGGCTGCGGCTGACTCTACGAAAGTGAGTCACAACAGATCAACCCGCAATAAACATTTACCGGATAATTCGGGTGAACTGAGACGTTCAACAGATTCTTTAAAAGCAAATCCGGATACTAATAAGGCACCTTTAATCGTTAGTAATAAGAAAATCGAGGATCAAACAGGAGAAAATGAGGATACAGGTTCTATCAGATTTAGGGTGCAAATTCTTGCATCCATTAAACCCGTTCCATTGACTGCAAAAAACTTCAAAGGTTTATCAAATGTAGAAGAAATGAAAGTTGAGAAAGTTTATAAATATTTTGTAGGAAACACGGCCAATTATCATAAAGCTCTTGTTTTATATAGAGACATCAAAAAAAAGTATTACCCCGACGCCTTTATTATTGCCTGCGACAACGATAAAATTATCCCTCTTCATGAGGCCTTAAATAAAATAAAGAATTAATTTTGAATAATATTTATCATTGCCTTAATATATGAAAATCAACAAAGAAACTAAAATAGGAATATTCGTCACTTTAGTAATAGCAGTATTTATTTGGGGACTGAATTTCTTAAAAGGAAGGAATCTTTTCACACGCGAAAACACCTTTTATGCAGTCTATGATAATGTGGGCGGCCTGATGGAATCCAGTAAAGTCATTATCCATGGATATAAAGTAGGGAAAGTTGACAAAATCTTCTTTATGTCTGGACATAATGACAAGATCATAGTCAGGTTGGCAATAGATAAACAATTCAAAATTCCTAAAAATTCCGTAGCAAAAATCTACAGTACGGATTTCATGGGCACAAAGGCTGTAGATTTGATTTTAAGTGATTCTAAAGAATATTGCAATGAGAATGACACCCTTCGTTCAGATTTTGAACAGGCACTGATCGATCAGATCAATGATGAAATACTGCCGGTGAAATTTAAGGCAGAAAACCTGATGATGGCCATTGATACGGTATTGGAAGATGTACATTCCGTTCTTAACGAATCGACCAAGAAAAATATTTCACTTACCTTCCGCCATGTGGAAGGCATTTCCGCATCGGTTGATGATCTTTTGTCCAGCCAGAAAGGCAGGCTGGCTGCAATTTTTTACAACATCGAATCGATTTCAGATAACTTAAAGGAGAACAACAAGTATCTGACCGCAGCCATTCATAATCTTTCGGCTACCAGTGATTCTTTGGCCAAGTCTAATCTGAAAGTTGCCATCAATAATGCCAATGCCTCCCTTGAACAGACCCGGGAAATCATGTCAAAAATCAATAAAGGCCAAGGCACTTTGGGTTTACTGGTAAATGATGAAACATTATATACCAATCTGAAAAATTCTTCCCAACAGTTGGATGCTTTGGTAAAGGACATAAAAGAACATCCAAGGCGCTATCTTCATTTTTCTGTTTTTGGAAAAAAAGAAAAGTAAAAATATATCCAGTTCATTTTTTCAGCATAAAGAACCTTAAAAACGGTTCTTTATTGCTATTAACAAAGTATTTAAAAATCTATCTTCATTTTACCTTTAAATGAACTTAAATAATTGTTTCATTTGCAATTTTTTAATCAAAATAATTTTTTAATATATTAACAATCAGACTTATATAAGAATTTAATTTTTTTTTATTTTTTTTTCTTATTTAATATCCTGACAATCCAAACAATATACTTTTAAAAAAAAAATCAATAGCAAAATGATTTTTTTATTTACGTTTTTTTTAGCAAAATTGTATACATAATCCATAAGGGCAAAAAATTTTTATAAACCGTTAAAAAATAAACATATAATAAAACCATGCATGAAATTGTTTGGACAAATTGCTTACGAATAATAAAAGATAATGTTCCTTCTATTAGCTACAAGACATGGTTTGAACCTATAGTCCCCCTCAAATTAGAAAAAAATGTTCTGACCATCCAGGTGCCCAGTCCATTTTTCTATGAATATCTTGAAGAGCAATACATAGATATTCTAAAAAAGACTTTGCGCAAAGAATTGGGTAAAGATGCAAAACTGGAATACAGTGTAGTTATGGAGAATAACTTTTCTTCAAATTCAAAACCTTATACGGTAAAGTTTCCTGCCAAAACCAAATCAGAAATCAAAAACAAACCGGTATCGATGCCCTTCAATGTGGAAGAGAATTTTATTAAAAATCCTTTTGTCATTCCCGGCATCAAAAAACTGGATATAGAGCCGCATTTGAATCCATCCTACTCCTTCCAAAACTTTATTGAAGGGGAATGCAACCGGCTTGCCCGCTCCGCAGGTTACGCAGTAGCAAACAATCCTGGAGGTACAGCTTTCAATCCTCTATTTATATATGGCGATTCAGGTCTTGGAAAGACTCATCTTGCACAGGCTGTGGGAATTGAAGTCAAAGACAAATATCCGGAAAAAACGGTTTTGTATGTAAACGCCAGCAAATTCCAGACTCAGTTTACCGATGCCGTAAGAAATAATTCAAAAAATGATTTCCTTCATTTCTATCAGATGATTGATGTACTCATCATTGATGATGTACATGAATTTGCCGGAAAAGAAAAAACCCAGGAGGTATTTTTTCATATTTTCAACCATCTGCACCAACTGGGCAAACAGCTGATCCTGACTTCAGATAAACCGCCTGTGGAGTTGCAGGGACTGGAACAACGACTGCTTTCTCGATTCAAATGGGGACTGTCGGCCGATTTACAAATTCCTGATATACAAACAAGAATTTCTATCTTAAGACAAAAAATTTATAACGACGGCATAGAAATGCCCGAAGATGTAATCGACTATATCGCTGAAAATATCACCAATAATGTTCGTGAACTTGAAGGGGCTTTAATTTCCGTCCTGGCCCAATCCACCTTAAATAAAAGGAAGATTACCCTTGACCTGGCCAGGGAGATGATTGACAAGCTTACGAAAAATACTCAAAAGGAAATTTCTATTGATTTCATTCAAAAAACAGTTTGCAACTACCTGAATGTTTCTGTTGATGCGATCAATTCCAGTACCCGGAAGAGAGAAATTGTCCAGGCCCGCCAGATTTCAATGTTTTTTTCCAAGAATCTGACCAAATTATCATTGGCATCCATAGGGGCGCAGATCGGGAACAAGGATCATGCCACTGTTCTTCATGCCTGCAAAACTGTGAATAATCTGATTGAAACCGACAAGGTTTTCAAACATCAGATCTCAGAAATTGAAAGAAGGTTAAAAAATTAATTTTGTCATCAAAATAGTGGATTTTTTGATCCACAAAGGAGGATATGATATCAGAAAGTGATACTTACCTGACAATTAAAGAATCCGCCTCTGGCGAATACAAAGACAAAGGCAGCAGGTTTCTATCCTATTCCTTTCCCATTGCTTCAGAGCCTGAAGCAAAAAAAATCATTCAGGACCTCAGGAATAAATATCATGATGCCCGACATCATTGCTTTGCCTACAGAATAGGATTTGAGGGGGAGATTTCAAGGTTAAATGACGATGGCGAACCTTCGGGCACAGCAGGCAAACCCATCATGGGACAATTACTGTCAAAAAATATAACCAATGTACTGGTGGTGGTGGTCCGGTACTTTGGAGGTATATTGCTGGGTACAAGCGGACTCATCCATGCTTATCGCAGTGCAACAATCGATGCACTTTCCAATTCCGAAATAATTGAAAAAACCATTCAATATATTTACCAGGTCAACTTTCAATACGAGGTCATGAATACGGTCATGAAAATTCTGAAAGAAGAAAAAATCAATCAATTTGATCAGAATTTTGATTTGTCTTGCAACATGAAAATAAGTGTGCGTAAAAATCAATCTGAACAAATTATTCAAAAGCTTCAAAGTATTCAGTCAGTGGTGGTGGAATTTTCAGAAACAAGATAAAAACAAACTGAACACTATGAGAAGAAAAAATTTTAAGTCAAACATGCCAAATATGAATAATATGCAGCATTAGATTAATACACTGAAACAAAGAGAAAAACTCAAATATACATTTGCAACTTGAGTCTAAAAATGTACCTTTACATAAAATTTTTTATTGTCCATGAAAAATAAAAGTTTGGTATCAATCAACGATTTTACCAAAGAAGATTATCTAAAAATTCTCGATTTGGCTGAAGGGTTTGAAAAAAATCCAAGCCAGCAGGTTTTAACCGGTAAAGTTGTAGCCACTCTGTTTTTTGAGCCTTCCACAAGAACCCGTCTGAGTTTTGAAAGTGCAGTAAATCATTTGGGTGGCAGAATAATCGGATTTTCCGACTCCAATTCTTCAAGTGTCACCAAAGGGGAAACATTGAAAGATACAATCCGGATCGTCAGCAACTATTGCGATTTGATTGTGATGCGACATCCTTATGAAGGAAGTGCACGTTATGCAAGTGAAATAGCTACCGTACCCGTTATCAATGCAGGGGACGGAGCCAACCAGCACCCTTCACAAACCTTGCTGGATCTTTATTCTATCAGAAAAACCCAGGGAAAGCTCAATGATCTGAATATCTTTCTGATTGGCGATTTAAAATACGGGCGTACCGTACATTCCTTGATCATGGCCATGTCCTATTTCAACCCGACCTATCATTTCGTATCGCCTGATGAGCTTAAACTTCCGGATGAATACAAAATATTCCTCAACAATATGGGAATAAAATATTATGAGCACAAGGAATTTACAGATATCATCTCCGAAGCCGACATAATTTATATGACCCGTGTTCAAAAGGAAAGATTTACAGATCCCATAGAATACGAAAAGACAAAAAATGCCTATGAACTGAGGAATTTTATGCTTTCCAACACAAGGCCCAAAATGAGAATTCTTCATCCACTTCCAAGGGTAAATGAAATCAATATAGATGTTGATGAAAATCCTAAAGCATACTATTTTACACAGGCCTTGAACGGGATGTACATCCGCCAGGCTATTATCACTTCTATCTTAGGTTTAAAATAATGCGCCATGACTCAGATAAATGAAAATAAGCAGTTAAAGGTCAGTGCAATAAAAAATGGCACTGTCATTGATCATATTCCTCCCAGAAATTTATTTAAAGTTATTTCTATTTTAGGACTGGATAAAGTAGAGAATCAAATTACTTTCGGCACCAATCTGGAAAGCAAAAAACTAGGGAAAAAGGCAATCATCAAAATTTCTGATGTTTATTTTCTCGATGATGAGATTAATAAAATTGCCTTAGTAGCTCCTCAGGCCAAACTCAATATTATCCGGGATTACCAGGTGATTGAAAAAAAGGTGGTTGAAGTACCTGACAAAATTGTCGGGATAGTGAAATGCTTTAACCCCAAATGTATCACCAATCATGAAAATATTGTCACTAAATTCATTGTGGCATCCAAAAAGGATGTCAGCCTTAAGTGCTGCTATTGCGAAAAAATAACTTATCAGGATCAGATAGTGATCGTTTAACATTTCCCTCTTTCCAAAATACTTCTTGTATTTATGACAACAGATGAGGCCAGGCAAAGGATTGATACCCTGCGTGAACAAATAAACCGGTTAAATACCAATTACTACGTTCTTTCCCAACCCATCGTCAGCGATTATGAATATGATGTGCTGATGAATGAACTGATTAAACTGGAGAAAGATTACCCTCAGTTTAAGGATGAAAATTCGCCAACTCAGCGGATTGGAGACGACAGCAACAAAGAATTCGAACAGGCAGAGCACAAGTATCAGATGCTTTCTCTGGGCAATACCTATTCAGAAGGTGAAGTAGCCGACTTCGACAACAGGGTGAGAAAAGTGGTGGGGAATAATGTGGAATATGTCTGTGAACTCAAGTTTGACGGGACTTCTATCTCGCTTACATACATAAATGGCAGACTGACACAAGCCGTCACACGTGGTGACGGAATACGCGGGGATATTGTAACGGCCAATGTCCGCACCATTAAATGTATCCCTCTTACTTTAAATGGCCAGGATTATCCTGAAGAATTTGAAATAAGGGGGGAAATCATTATGCCCCGTGCCGTTTTCGACGAACTGAACGCAGAACGTGAAGATATTGGCGAGGCTCCTTTTGCCAATCCGAGGAATGCCGCATCTGGAACTTTAAAAATGCAGAATTCCTCGCAGGTCGCCAAGCGCAAACTTGACAGTTACCTGTATTACCTTTTGGGCGAAGAACTGCCTTACAATTCCCATTACGAAAACCTGATGAAGGCAAAGGAATGGGGATTTAAAATTTCAGAAAACATCCGCAAGTGCCACAATATCAAAGAAATTTTCGAATACATCAATTATTGGGACAAAGCAAGGGAAAATCTTCCCTTTGACATTGACGGAGTGGTCATTAAGGTAAATTCCGTTGAACAACAACAGGCCCTGGGCTTTACGGCAAAAAATCCGCGTTGGGCCATAGCCTATAAATTTAAGGCCGAACAGGTTACTACCCGTCTTTTAAGCGTGTCCTTCCAGGTAGGACGCACAGGGGCAGTCACCCCTGTTGCAAATCTGGAACCTGTTCAACTGGCAGGGACAGTGGTAAAAAGAGCCACCCTGCACAATGCCGACCAGATAAAAATTTTAGACCTCCACTTAAATGATGCTGTTTATGTTGAAAAAGGCGGAGAAATTATCCCCAAAATAGTCGGCGTAGATATATCCCGGCGCCAGTTCAACAGCCAGCCGGTTGAATTTATTACCGAATGCCCGGAATGTGGTACCCACTTAGTACGTTTTGAAGGAGAAGCAGCGCATTATTGCCCCAACGAAACGGGTTGTCCCCCGCAAATAAAAGGGAGGATCGAACATTTCATCTCACGTAAAGCAATGAATATCGGTTTTGCCGAAGCCACCGTCGACCTTCTATTTACTCAGGGATTGGTTAAAGATGTAAGCAATATCTACCAGCTCAAAAAAGCACAGTTGGTCAGACTTGAACGCTTTGCCGAAAAGTCGGCCGAAAACCTGATAAAAAGTATAAATACCTCTAAGCAAGTACCTTTTCAACGTGTGTTGTTTGCACTAGGTATCCGTTATGTCGGAGAAACCGTAGCCAAACGGCTGGCCGAACATTTTCAAAATATCGATAACCTGGCTGCAGCTTCTTTTGAAGAACTGGTAAAGGCTGAGGAAATAGGCGAAATCATTGCCCAAAGCATTTTAAAATATTTTCAGGATGAGCGAAACCGGACTATTGTGGAAAAATTAAAGGACGCAGGACTTCAATTTGCCATCAAAGAAAATGATTTTCAACCTGTTTCCGATAAGTTAAAAGGCTTATCGATCATCATTTCCGGCGTTTTTGAAAATCATTCGCGTGAAGAGCTCAAGCAAATGATAGAACAACATGGGGGTAAAAATGTCACCAGCATTTCGAAAAATACCAATTATTTACTGGCCGGAGATAAAATCGGGCCAAGTAAACTTGAAAATGCCCAAAAGCTGGGAGTTCCCCTGCTCAGTGAAGAAGATTTCATAAAAATGATCCAATAAGACAAATCTATAACTATCTGATATTAAGTATATTACAAAACAAATTCTCAAAAAGGCCTTTATCAAAGAATTAAATCTATATTTTGCAGATAAAACAGAATGGCCATGTTAAAAAAAATTAAAGATTTTAAGGAGAAATCTGCTTTCAAAAAGCTTAATGCAGAACTTTCCTTAGCCCCCAAGAGGCAAAAAGAGATAAACAATTTCAAAACTGCACGCACTGCAGGAATTGTTTTTCATGTAACACAGGCCGCTACTCTTTTCTCGGTCAGAAAGCTTGATGAATTTATAAGCCAACAGGGCATCCATGTCGAAGTATTGGGTATGCTCAGTAATCTTAAATTAGTTGACCAGTACCTGTATAGAAAAGGATACAAATTTTTCACCAAAGAGGATTTAAACTGGTGGGGAAAGCC
>JAUZOH010000066.1 GCA_030706565.1 Bacteroidota bacterium
ATTTATTATTCAATAATATATTGATTTCTGCAATTGTAAACCCCAATTTATGAAATTTTTAGAGCAATACTTTATATAAAATTTATTATAGATTGAAATTCTGTAAGTTAAACAGCATAAATTTTTACTGGTTCCAATTGTGAATTTTATTATTTTTTATTCATTGAAAATGTTTACAAAAGTGTATTTATGTCAATTTTGTTGCTTGTGGTAACTATTACAAATGTGAATTTTGTGGATAAAATTATCTTTAACTGGGTTTCCCCCTTTTTTTGAGCGGTCAAGTAAAAAAAATGCCTGAAAAAATTATCTCCTGCTGGTTGGATTATTTAAAAGGAGGCAAAGCAGCGGGAGGTAATTTTTAATTCTCGAGGAAATTGATTTTTGTAATTTTTACCTGGCCTGTTTTTGGATTAAAGCATCGTATAAAATTTCAACGGGATGGAAAGCCCTCCGTCCTGTCCCATCTTTGATCTGATGGCGGCAGCTGGTGCCTTCAGCGGATATTAAAACATCCCCTGGGGTATTTCTGATTTCGGGAAACAGGACCATTTCTCCTATTTTCATGGATAATTCGTAATGTTCCTTTTCAAAACCAAATGATCCGGCCATGCCGCAACATCCAGATTTGATTTCCTCTACTTCGTAATTTCCGGGAAATGATAATATTTTCAGAGAAGCTGCTATAGATGCAACGGATTTTTGCTGACAATGTCCATGATATTTTATTTTTCTGGCTTCAGAGGTAAACTGCCCTTTCTGAATATGGCCCTTATCTATCTCAGAGGCTAAAAATTCATCTATCAGGAAAACATTTGTAGCCAACTGATTGGCAGTTTCCTGCAGCGCTTTTTCAACCAGGTCAGGATATTCGTCCCTGAATGAAAGAATTGCCGAAGGTTCGATTCCCAGCAAGGGGGTTTCGGCGGTAACCAGGTCTTTTAACAGCATGACATTTTTACTGGCAATTTTACGGGCCTTACGGATTAACCCCTTGGAAATGTATGCCCTTCCGCTTTCTATATGTTGGGGAATGACGACTTCATAGCCAAGCCTGTTGAGCAGTTTGATGGCTTTGATTCCAATTTCCGTATCATTGTAATTTGTAAATTCATCATTGAAGAGATAAACCTTGCCGTTGGGGTATTTCCCCCCCTGAGGATTAAGGCTATGTTTTGCCCACTTTCTCAAGCTTTCCTTTGAAAGTAAAGGCATAGTCCGTTGGGTAGCAAAGCCTAACATTTTTTTCAGCAGAGTGGAAACAGTCTGATGGGAAAGTACAAAATTTGTAACCGAAGGGAATATGGCTCCCCATGCATCTATTTTATCAATATTTGCAATAGCCCATGTTCTGAAAGGTATTCCGTTGGCATCATAATAATGCTGGAGAAATTCGGCCTTCATCTTGGCCATATCGACACTTGATGGACATTCCGACTTGCAGCCCTTGCACGAAAGGCATGTATCCATGATTTCATAAAGCTCTTTATGGTCAAACGGGTTTTCCTTGGGCGAAAGGGTCAAAAATTCCCGCAGCATATTGGAACGGGCACGGGTAGTATTCTTTTCATCATGGGTGGCCTGATAGCTGGGACACATGGTTCCCCCCATCAGCGAGGTTTTGCGGCAATCGGCTGATCCGTTGCATTTTTCGGCCATTCTTAAGATACCCATTGTTTGCGAAAAATCAAAAACAGTATCAATCTCACGGGTTTCCTGACCTGGGGCATACCTCAGGCTTGTGTTCATGGCCGGGGTATCTGTTATTTTATGGGCATTGAATATGTTTTCCGGATCCCAGGTGGCTTTAATGTTGCATAAAAGCCTGTAATTCTTTTCCCCGACCATCAGGGGAAGAAATTCTCCGCGCAACCGCCCGTCACCATGTTCACCGCTGATCGAGCCTTTATATTTCTTGACCAGCCTGGCTGTTTCCAGGGCAACGGTATGAAAGAGTTCAATATCCTTAGGGTCTTTTAAATTGAGTATAGGCCTGAGGTGCAATTCTCCGGTGGCTGCATGGCCGTAATAAACGCTGTGCAGTTTGTAACGGCTGAGCATTTCCTTGAATTCTTCTATATATTCAGGAAGGACCTGAGGATTGACGGCGGTGTCTTCGGTAACGGCAACAGGCTTGGCATCTCCCGGCATGTTCGAAAGCAAACCCAATCCGGCTTTACGCACGGCCCAAACCTTTTTTATGTCTGTCCCGTATATGATCGAATAATCATAGCCATACCCTGCTGCTTTTAAATCATTCTCTACCGCCTCTTTGATGTTTCCCAATTCCTCGCGGCTGTTGCGTGCAAACTCAATCAGCAAAAGTGCCCCGGGATCACCGTGAATGAAGAAACGGTTCGGTTTCTGGCCAATATTGTCTTTCGACAGATCCAGAACAAGCTTATCCATCATCTCAATTGCATCGGGATGATGTTGAAGTGCAAGCAGGTTAGCCCTCAGGGCTTCGTCCACCGAATGGCAGTGCACGCAAATCAAGCCTTTTTCTTTAGGGGGAAGCGGAAAAAGATTAAGTTTGATTTCAGTAAAAAAGGCCAGGGTACCTTCAGAACCCGCCAGTAATTTACAGAAATTGAAAGGCTGGCCGGAGCCGGTAAAAGGCTGTGTCTCCAGCAGAAGGTCAATGGCATATCCGTTGTTCCTGCGTTTCAGGTCAGGATCAGGATATTCCTTGCGTATCTCGGCCTGATTTTCGGGATCTGATAAAATATCACTGATATGTTGATAAATCTTGTTTTCCAATAAATTACCGGAACATTTCTGCTTAAATTCCTCAGGGGTCAGGGAAGAAAAGGTCACTTCCCTCCCATCACTCAGAACTGCCTTAATTTCAATGACATGATCCCTGGTACTTCCATAAATAATTGAATGGGCCCCGCAGGAATTGTTGCCGGTCATCCCTCCAATCATACAACGGTTGGAGGTTGAGGTTTCAGGGCCGAAAAACAGCCCGTAAGGCTGAAGGAAAAGATTCAGCTCATCCAAAACGACGCCGGGCTGGACTCTTACCCAATGTTCCTTTTCATTTACCTCAAGGATGCGGTTCATATATTTGGAGACATCCACCACTATTCCATTACCTACTACCTGCCCGGCCACAGAAGTACCTGCAGTACGCGGAATCAGCGTAAGGTGGTTAGCCGTCGCAAATTCTATGATTTTTTGAATATCTGCGGTTTTTTTGGGACGGATCACTGCAAGGGGAGTTTCTTTATAGGCTGAAGCATCGGTAGAGTACAATAGCCGCATAACATTGTCTTCAAACAGATCCCCCTCCAGGGATTTACGAAGTAAAGCAAGTTGATTTGAAAAAGTTTCTGATTGTCTCATGAAATCCAGATTTTTTACCTGCTTAAGCCGGAAATTTTTTTGTTATTATTTTTGGATTAAGTTCTTTTGCAAAGATAAAATAATTTAAAAATACAAAATGGTAAAAAATCATTGATAGAAATCATGAGTAAAATGGATGGGAATCATTTATTTTATATATTTTTATATTTTAACATAATTACACTTAATAACTTGATTTATAATGGATTTAATAAAAAGTATCAGAGAAAACGCCAAAAAACATAACAAAACTATTGTTTTGGCAGAAGGAAGCGAAGAACGCACGATTCAGGCGGCGGATATAGCTTTGAGGGACAAGCTCGCCCAGATCATCTTATTGGGCAGTAAGGATGAAATTATGAAGCAAGCTGCTAATTTTCACCTGGGAAATATTGAAAAAGCCACCATCATTGACCCTAAAACCGATTCAAAAAGAGAGAAATATGCTGATTTAATGGTCAAATTGCGCAAGAGCAAAGGCATGACCAAAGAGGAGGCTCTTGGTTTGCTGGATGATCCTTTGTATTTCGCCACGCTTGTTGTTAAAGCCGGAGATGCAGACGGTGAGGTTGCGGGAGCCATTAATGCTACCGGGGATGTATTGCGCCCTGCCTTTCAGTATGTAAAAACATTACCCGGCATCAGTGTGGTATCCGGTGCTTTTTTCATGATGTTAAAAGATCCTGATTATGGCGAAAACGGCATCATTGTTTTTGCAGATTGCGCTGTTATTCCTAATCCCAATTATAAAGAACTGGCCGAAATTGCTGTTACAACCGGGAAAACCACCAAGGCCATAGGAGGTTTTGAACCAAGAATTGCCATGTTAAGTTTTTCGACCAAGGGCAGTGCAAAAAATGAAATGGTTGATAAAGTGGTTAATGCCACCAAACTGGCCAAAGAGATGGATCCTACCCTGCTGATAGATGGCGAGCTTCAGGCTGATGCTGCCCTGGTGGACAAGGTTGGGAAACTGAAAGCTCCGGGAAGTCCCATTGCCGGTAAAGCCAATGTATTGATATTCCCTACCCTTGAAGTTGGAAATATTGCCTACAAGCTGGTTCAAAGATTGGCTCATGCCGAAGCTGTCGGTCCTGTTTTACAGGGTATGGCTGCTCCTATCAATGACCTCTCCAGAGGCTGTTCAGCCAACGATATCGTAAATATGATTGCCATTACAGCCAATCAGGCTGCAGGAAAATAACAGAAAAACTTGTAACCTCTTTGTCAAATTTTTATTAAAAACCATGCCGGAACTTTTAGAAGATTTCAGCCTGAGCAAACAGAACCACAAAAAAGGAAGTATCCAAAAAATCGGGATAGTCGGTTGTGGAAATGTCGGACAGGAAATAGCAAGGCTTCTTAGCCAATATGGCCTTGAAGTAATCTATATCGAAAAAAACACAGAACTGGTCGAGGAAGTCTTTGGAAAAATAAAAAAGCAACTGGATGAAGCCATTGATAAATGGGGGCTGACTGAGGGGGATAAAAGAGCTATACTCAGCCGGATCAAAGGTTCGACTGAGTATTCTTCTTTAAGCAACTGTGATCTGGTCATTGAAGCTATTTATTCGTATAAGACCGGCAGCAGTTTAGATGAAAGACGTGAGATTTTCAGGAATATAGAACAATACGTTTCTGAAGAAACGGTTATTTGTTCCAATTCTTCTACTTTGATGATCTCCGATATTGCTTCTTTCCTGCAACATCCCGAAAGATCCATGGGGCTGCATTTTCTTTCCCCCGAAACTACAGTAAAGATAGTGGAAGTAGTCAGAGGTTTAAACACCAATGATGAAACTTATGATTTCGTCTGCAAATTTGCCAAAATGATTGAAAAAAAGGTGATTACGGTAAATGAATCGCCAGGGAACATCAGTACAAGGTTGATTTGTACATTAATTAATGAAGCATGCGAAACCCTGATGGAAGGAGTTGCTTCCGTTCAGGATATTGACGATACCATGAAGCTTGGTTTTGGCCTGCAGGTTGGACCATTGGAGCTGGCCGACAAATTAGGGCTGGATAAAATCCTGAAATATATGGATAATCTTTATGCGGAGTTTGGATTGCAGAAATTCAAGGCCTCTCCTATAATCAAACGGCTGGTTCGTGCCAATCATCTGGGAAGAAAGACCCTCAAAGGTTTTTACAGTTATGACGGCGAAAGAAAAATTGGCGAAGCGATTTCCTGCCCTGAATACAAACTTTAATAAAATAACAGCGCAATATTTTGATGTTATTTTTATTTTTTTATATTTTTATCTCCATAAACACAATTTAATCCCGGCAATGTTATATCAAACCTAAAATACAAACCCAACTACTAACCTTATTGAAAGTATGAAAATTATTGTTATCAACTGTGGAAGTTCATCAATAAAATATCAGTTGTTCGATACCAAAAACCGTGAAGTACTTGCTAAAGGGATAATTGAAAAGATAGGATTACATGGTTCCTTTCTGAAAAATGAACGGAATGACGGGGACCAGGTTAAGCTCGAAGGAGAAATTATCGATCATCAGGCCGGAATTGAATATATGTTGGGGGTATTGTCCAGTGAAGCGCACGGCAGCATTAAGAAATTTGATGAGATCGATGCCGTGGGCCACCGTGTAGTGCATGGAGGAGAAAAATTCAATACCAGTGTCCTGATTACCGATGATGTCATCAGGAAAGTTGAAGAGTGCATTGACCTGGCACCTTTACATAATCCGCCCAATCTACGGGGGATTTTTGCCATGCAGACTTTACTCCCTAAAGTTCCACAGGTAGGGGTATTTGATACCGCTTTTCACCAAACAATGCCTGACATGGCTTATATGTATGCCATTCCCTATTCTTTATATAAAAAATATGGTTTAAGGCGTTATGGATTTCACGGTACCAGCCACCGTTATGTCTCCCAAAGGATTTGTGAGATTCTTGGAGTAGATATCAAAACCAAGCGCATCATTACCTGTCATCTGGGAAATGGGGCATCGGTTGCTGCCATAAAATATGGCGAGTCGGTGGATACTTCCATGGGGCTCACTCCCGTGGAAGGATTAATCATGGGTACCCGTACAGGTGATTTGGATCTGGGCGTTTTGACCTATATCATGGCCAGGGAGGAGATTAACATCAACACGGCCAATACGTTGATCAACAAACATAGCGGAATGCTCGGTATTTCAGGCGTTTCCTCAGATATGAGGGAAATTCAGGCTGCTGCTGAGCAGGGAAACCAAAGAGCACAACTTGCCCTGAATATGTTCCATTACCGGGTCAGAAAATATATCGGAGCCTACACCGCTGTTCTGGGCGGGGTGGATATTATAGTTTTCACCGGAGGAATCGGTGAAAACTCAGATATCTCCAGGGAACTTATTTGTAAAGATTTTGAGTATCTTGGACTGGAATTTGATCATGAGAAAAATAAAGGTGTAAGAGGGAAAGAAACGGTCATTAGTAAAAGTAACTCTAAAGTTGTTGCCGCCATAGTACCTACTAATGAAGAACTTATGATCGCCATGGATACCGAAAAAATTGTTAAAAGACTGTAGCTTGATGGAATTATTACATTTAGATCAATTAATGGATTTGGCAAAAGCCAGGCCATCAAAAAAGATAGCCGTAGTAGGGGCCGATGATCAACCCTCGCTTATTGCCATCCGGGATGTTGTTGAAGCAAAAATTGCAATTCCCGTTTTAATTGGGAATAAGGCCAATATTCAGGCAATGGCAAAGGAAATTGGGTTTACGGTTTCCGGTTTTGAAATCATCGATCAGCCGGATGTAGTCAAAGCATCCCGGCTGGCCATTGATTTGGTCAAAACCGGGAACGCCGATATTTTGATGAAAGGGATGTTGCAAACCGCCACTCTGCTGCATGCCGTTCTGAACGACGAATATGGAATCAGAAAAAAAAACATTGTCAACCATTTCGCCCTGTTTGAATCTCCCTATTATCATAAATTATTGGGTATTTCGGATGCCGCGATCAATATTTTGCCGCTTTTGGCCGATAAGGTAGAGATCATCAAAAATGCGGTGGAAATCTATCATAAGCTGGGTATTGAAAATCCCAAAATAGGCATTCTCAGCGCTTTGGAACTGGTGAATCCCAAGATGACTGCCACCGTTGATGCTGCATTGCTGACCATGATGAACCGCCGCAATCAAATTACAGGTTGTACCATTGATGGCCCTTTTGCCCTGGATAATGCCATATCAAAGGAAGCAGCCAGGCACAAAAATATTTCCGGAGAGGTTGCCGGAGATGTTGATATGCTTTTAACTCCCGATATAAACTGTGGTTCGATTTTATATAAAGCCATGGCTTTTCTGGGCGGTGCCAAACATGCCGGTATAGTTACCGGGGCTTCTGTGCCGGTAGTTCTCAACTCACGTGCGGATTCTTCTTTGACCAAACTTTTATCCGTTGCTCTTGCTGTGGCTTTGGCCTAGCGATTAATCAAATAATTGTTGCTCTATGGATTACAGAAAGGTGCTTGTCATAAACCCCGGATCAACATCAACCAAAATAGCCGTCTATGATGAGACGCATTCTTTATTCCTGAAAACTATAAGGCATTCCGTTGATGAATTAAAAAATTTCAACAGGGTGACCGAGCAGTTTGCTTTCCGTAAACAAATTATCTTAAGCGAACTTGAAAATGCAGAAATAGACCTTAATCAGATTTGCGTAATTGTTGGCCGGGGCGGTTTGGTTAAGCCTCTGGAATCAGGTATTTACGAAGTCAATGACAGATTAAGGGAAGATTTGATGCGGGGTGTGCAGGGAGAACATGCTTCTAACCTGGGCGGATTGATTGCTTATGAAATTGCCAGTAGCCTGCCCCATGCAACAGCTTATATTGCTGATCCGGTTGTGGTAGATGAACTCCAGGATGTAGCCCGGATCAGCGGACATCCAAAATTTACCAGGAAATCCGTATTCCACGCCCTCAATCAAAAGGCAGTGGCCCGTTCTTATGCCGACCATACCCATAAAAAATATGAAGAGCTCAACCTGATCGTGGCCCATCTGGGCGGTGGAATTTCCGTAGGTGCCCATAACCACGGGAAAGTAATTGATGTAAATCAGGCCCTTGACGGGGAAGGGCCCTTTACTCCCGAACGTTCCGGCACCCTTCCCGTAGGAGCTTTAACCGATCTGTGTTTCAGTGGGACTTTCAGTCATGATGAAGTGCGGAAAATGATTACCGGCAAAGGCGGTTATGTCGCCTATATGGGAACCAACAATGCCTATGAGGTGGAAGTGATGGCCCAAAATGGAAATGCTTTTGCTCAACTTATTCAAAATGCTTTGGCCTATCAGGTTGCTAAAGAAATCGGGTCCATGAGTGCAGTATTAAAAGGAGAGGTAGATGCGATTATCCTTACCGGTGGCATTGCACACAATAATTCCATTGTCGAATACATAAAACAGATGATCTCTTTCATTGCTCCCGTGATTGTATACCCCGGTGAAGATGAAATGAAAGCCCTGGCCATGAATGGCTTTATGGTTTTGAGTGGAAAACTTCATTGTAAAGAATATAAATGATTGGATTTATGCTGGCTGAAAAAAAAATATACGACCTCTCCTACCTTGAGAGTTTATCCGGTGGTGATCAGGAATTTACACTCGATATGCTCAGGGAATTCATTCATAATACCCCCGATTCCGTTCAAAAAATAAAAAATTGTACTCAAGAGCAGAATTGGAAACAACTTAGCTTCGAAGTACACAAATTTATCCCCACCCTTGCCTTTGTCGGATTTACAAACCTAAACGAAGAACTCGACCAGATTTACCGGAAAGCCTCTTCCGATTCAAATACTGAAGCTATCCCTGACCTGATACAAACAGTTGAAAAAAGATGTAAAAATTTATTGGATTGTTTACAGGCTGATTTTATTTTGTAATATAATTTATTTTATTCTTAGCAACTATTCATAAGGCAGAACGTAAGACTTACAGTTAAAATCAAGAAATTGGGAAATGAAAATATTAATTTGTGAAGACGACATAATGACCCTTAAAGCTTTGGAACACAGGCTTAAAAAAGAAGGTTATGAAACAATCACAGCAGCTGACGGAAAACAAGCATCTGAATTATTGCAAAATAATCCTGAGATAAATTTCCTCCTCACTGATATACACGTTCCTTATATAAGTGGCCTTGAATTAATCAGCCTGGTCAGGGACAAGCTGAAAAAACAGATACCCATTGTGGTGTTGACCAGGGTGGGACTTGAAGATGTCGTACTTCGGGCATTTGAAATGGGGGCCGATGATTATATCGTGAAACCCTTTAGTCCCGATGAATTATCCCTGAGGATCAAACGTCAGGTAATCAAAAACAATTTGTGATATCTTGCCTTCGACTCCGCTCAGGCAACTGATTTAAAAGGTGTTGAACAATTATGGTGGCTGAAGGGAGCCGAAACATCCAGAAAATAAAAAAATAAGTATTCCTTAAAATATTTACCTTTGAGGTTAAATTTGAAGTTAAAATTTAATTGCCGCATCAATATGAAGTATTTAAGTCGTTTTATTCTTTGGTTATCCGGATGGAAAGCAGAAGGAAAATTTCCTGAGGCGAAAAAATTTATAGTAGTCTGTGCCCCTCACACATCCATGTGGGATTTTGTAATCGGGCGTTTATATTATTTTTCCGTGGGGCTGAAGCCTTGCATCATGATCAAAAAGGAATTGTTCTTTTTCCCTTTAGGTGGAATTTTAAGATGGTTGGGAGCTATTCCTGTTGAGCGATTTAAAAAAACAAATATTGTTGATCAGGTGGTTGAACAGATCAATAAATCTGATAGGTTTGTAC
The DNA here is from genome assembly GCA_030706565.1 of Bacteroidota bacterium. Classification (NCBI taxonomy): domain Bacteria; kingdom Pseudomonadati; phylum Bacteroidota; species Bacteroidota bacterium. Next base: position 10,177 of record JAUZOH010000066.1, read on the forward strand.
TGACAATTACTCCTGAAGGAACCAGGAGAAAAGTGAAAAAATGGAAAACGGGATTTTACCAAATTGCAACCAAGGCCAATATTCCTATTTTGTGCGGATATTTCGATTATAAGCGTAAAGTAATTGGTATCGGAGATTTATACTATCTTACTGAAGATGTGGAACATGAAATGAGGAAAGCCAAGTTGTATTTCAAAGATATTCATCCCCGTCATCCCGAAAAGTTTACAATTGGTGATGTTCAATGATTTAAGCAGTAACCAACAAAAAAACCGACATTGAAAACAATGGCGGTTTTTTTGTTGTCTTAAAGTATTATATTAATGACATCCGCAGTCGCAACCGCCATCATTGCAATCCCCTTCGGATTCGCAGCAGGAATGATGCAGTCCTTGTGCTAATTCATCTGTAGTTGCCTCCCTTACGTCAAATACATTTCCGGCAAAAAACAAGTTGGTGCCGGCCAGTGGATGGTTAAAATCCATTTTTACAGCCGTATCATTAATTTCAAGAACTTTACCGTTGAGCTTGTTTCCCTGGTTGTCCTGCATAGGAATATTATTCCCGATTTTCAGAATAGAGTCTTCAATTTTCCCGTCAACCATAAACACGTTTTTGGGAACCTCAATTATGGCCGTTTCATCATATTCTCCATAAGCATCGGCACTTTTTAAAGTAAATTCGAACGAATCTCCCTTCTTCAATCCATCCAGGTTTGATTCAAATTTAGGCAGTAAATAACCTGCACCAAAAATGAAATTAAGAGGATTGTCTTCTTTTACAATTTCTATGACCTTACCGGTATTATTTTCAGCTCTCAGCTCATAGGTTAAGGAAATAACTTTGTCCTTGGAAACATTCATAGTAAAGATGATTTTAAATAAATAATTATAAATCAATAAATTAAACCAAAACTGGTTTAATTATAATTTTACAAAGATAATCAGTTTTGAAAGTTTTACAATCCTCAGAATAAATTTACCTGTAATACTTTGAGTTAGGATGGTCATCTTAAAAAAAATGAAAATTATCTTGTTTTTTTATAATTATTCATCATATTTGCGGACATAAAATTTATTGTAATTCTAAATAAATAGTAATTCAAAATGAAAGGTAAAGTTAAATGGTTTAATGCAGCCAAAGGCTACGGTTTTATTCAAAGCGACGAAGGTAATGATGTATTTGTTCATTATACCGGTATAGTAAAAGATGGTTACAAAAAACTTCTGGCAGGTCAGGAAGTTTCATTTGAAATTACTGATGGCGACAAAGGCCCTCAGGCAACTAATGTAACCGTAGTTGAAGAATAATATAGCATTTTATAGATTTATGCAAAAAGGGATGCCTTAGGGTATCCCTTTTCTCTTTCTAACCGGTTCATCCGCAATGTCCTAAAACATAAACCCAAACCTGATAACCGGGCTGGAATATGGTGAATTCACACCTTCAGTTAGGTTCCACAAAATAAGGATATTAAAGGAAGACCTTTCTCCTATCGGCTGTTTGATCCCCAGCCCGGCCAAAAAGTTGTTTGAGATAAAACGCCCCTGGCTGTCGACCGGATAATTCCCGAAAATTCTTTTATCCAGACTAAGTGCTTCATACTCACTGTGTAAATATATTCCGCTATTCGTATTTAATGGAAGGATTTTGCTAATATCTTTAATAACAGTATAATTCGCAAACAGATTGCCTCCGTATATGCAGGTTTCTAAATGATCGTATGAATCATGGTAATATTCATATTTAACCCCAACTCCTGCCGATAGTCTCGGTGTAAGCCGGTATCCGACCAATGGTGATATATCGATGTCGGTTACGGTGCCAAGTTGCAATCCGAGATTACCTCCCCAAAACAACCGCTGCCATGGTGTCGGTTTTTCTCCTGATTGAGAAAAGGCCGAAGGCATCAAAATGAAAAGAAAAATTATCAAAACAATTTTGTCTCTACGCAATTTCATATCTTTATGATTTAAATGAACAAAAGCCAATCATAAGGCTATATAATTTACAAATATACATAATTATAACTTTGTATCTGATAAGCGGGAAATAGACGGAAATATTATGTTCATTTATAAATAATGTTCCCGGAATTTTAAAATTTGATCAAATGAATATTGTCATTACCGGAGCAGGGAAAGGCCTGGGTCTTGAAATCACAAAACAGTTTTTTGAAGAAAAAGGCCACACTATACTGGCTGTTTCCAGGCATATAGAACAGTTGTGCCAGTTAAAAGAAGACAAAAACATGATGGGGCATTCCGAATTACAGCCCATGGCTTTTGACCTGGAAAACATTCTGAAAACTGATTCCGGTTTAACAACAAGAATTGTTTCTAAATTGAAACATATTGATATTCTGATCAATAATGCCGGTTTATTGATCAAAAAAGATTTTGAACAATTTACCGATGATGAAATCTATAAAATATTTTCGGTCAACTTTTTTTCCGCATCCAGGTTAACAGCCGGCTTAATACCTTATATGGGGAAAATCAGCCGCTCACATGTGATTAATATCAGCAGCATGGGCGGATTTCAGGGAAGTGCAAAATTCAAAGGCCTTTCAATCTACAGTGCCTCTAAGGCTGCACTTGCTGTGCTTACCGAATGCCTGGCCGAAGAATATAAAGATAAAAACATATCCTTCAACAGCCTTGCATTAGGCTCTGTCAAAACAGAAATGTTTGCTGCAGCCTTTCCCGGGTATAATGCCCAGGTAAGTGCAAAAGAAATGGCTGCATTCATTGCAGGTTTTGCAGCCAATGGAAATAAATACTTCAATGGAAAGATAATTCCTGTCTCACTTTCAACACCTTAAAGAAGGTTATTTCATGTAATTTGATGGATCAAGGGCTTTAACGGTCCAATCTTTAAGGAAAATGACAAATTTTTCTTCGGAATAACCACCTTTGCCATCTTCCAGGAATCCCGTATCCTGAGTGTGTAATCTTTTCCCATTTTTATCAAGAACCACCAGTACAGGGAATCCAAAGCGCTGTGGATATTCAAGCCTGGCTAATACAGGCAGGTTTTTGTTTTCTTTGCTGTAATTGATTTTGATCCAGATGTAATCGGCTTTAACCATGGAATCCACTTTAACATCCGAATTAATGAATTTATGCATCTTCAAGCACCAGGGACACCAATTTCCTCCAACTTGAATCAACACATGTTTATTCATTTTGGCAGCCGATTTTATTGCAGCATTTAAATCGGCTTCAGCATTGGCCTGAGGATTATAAATAGGTTTATTCTCAACTGCCTGGGCCATTAAACTGGTGGTTGACAATGCAAGGGCTGCTACAATCAATATTAAATTTTTCATCAGCTATGTAAATTTAAATGTGGTTTGAATATAATATGCAGGAATTAAATAAACAATCCCATTAAAAAAAAGTTTTTCTGTTTAATTTCTTTAAAAATTGTTTTTTATCACTATTATTTACAGGAAAAAACGGCATAAAGAAACGAATAAAATATGAATTATTTTCCAAGGGTTTCCTATATTTACTACCAAATTTGAAGAAAAACTTTTTAAGCGGAACAGGTTAATAATCATGAGATTATATTTATTTCTGGTTTTGATCCTCTTATTAATTTTAACGAAAAGATTTTCAAATATTTTGCAGAATGATGAATAATCCATTTCACTTCTTTTTTAAAAAAAACAGTAAAACGGACTATATAAATATGGACCGGTATA
>JAUZOH010000067.1 GCA_030706565.1 Bacteroidota bacterium
AATAGAATCCATTGTTATGCTTTATCGTTGAAAGTTCGATTTATTCAAAGAAATTCATGGCTACAATGCTGGAAAATCATGAATATCCTTGTGATTCTTTTCCTCATGCAACATCCGGAACTTTATTTGGTACATCTCTAAATATTGGTTGATATTACATATCTTAAATTTGACTGTTATTTTTTTCATGTTTTGAATATGGTTTGTTTCAAGAATCTAGCTGCTGTTTTATTGCTGACAGGTTTATTCATGACTGACGGCATAGCTAAAAAAAATAATTTTATTTCAGGCTATCACCGGACAGATGATGAATATCAGTTTATGACTACCCTTGTGTATAAAGATGCTGATGAAAATTCAAAGGTTGCCTGTGCTTATTTATGGATACCTCCGTCATGTAAAAAAGTAAGAGGTGTTTTAGTGATGAATCAGAATGTTTTGGAGCAATGGCTGGCAGAGCACGATTTAATAAGAGCTGCCTGTTCCAAATCCAATCTGGCTATTCTTTGGTGCTGTCCCGGTTTTTTTGTTGATAAAGGGAAGTCGACTTATGCCGAAAGGAACGTCCATAGTCTGCAACTTATACTAGAAGACTTGGCAAAAATTTCAGGGTATGAAGAGTTGGCCCGTGTACCATGGTTGCCTGTCGGACATTCTATGACGAATAACCTGGTTCGGCAGTTGATCAACATGAAGCCGGCGCATATACTTGCTGCAATTACCATGAAAGGGGGACCCGGTTATGGTAATCATATGGACATTCCTATTTTAAGTACAGCCGGTGAATATTTCGAATGGAATCAGCCCAAGGATGATGTTTTAAATCCACGTGCCAAGATTCCAAATTATTTGGATATAATAAAGGAAAGAAAAGAGAAACAGCTTCCCCTGAGTTATTTTTTCGATCCCAACACTGGGCATTTTGATTGTAGCGAAACCCTTACCAAACTTGTTGCAGATTACATAGTTGCGGCTGCAGAGGCAAGATTATCGGCAAATAGCGATACTTTGCTTAATCGGGTGGATTTGAGCTCAGGATGGGTAGCAGGACTTCCTTTACCAGGAATTTCCGCAATGAAACCAAAACCCTATAAAAAAGCAAAGGGCGCTGAACGCGACTATCCCTGGTATTTTAATCAAGATATTGCTGTCGCTGCATCGGATATGGCCAATATCAACTGGTCAAGAAAATCGCAAATTTCGGTTTTTGCTTTTGAAGATGGCAGTCCAGCTCCTTTTACAAAAGGTATTGTATGGCCTATTCCTTATGTTACCGGGGATGACGGGGTGACTTTTACGCTTCATTCTTCCTTTCTTAAGGCCATACCAGATAGTTTTCTTTATGCAGGAACCAAAATTGGCCATGACAGTGCGATATCCAAAATAATTTTATTGTGTGGCAGTGTCAGGCCTGTGTCAGAAAATACTTTTAGGATTGTCCCTGATCGCTCATATCCTGCCAGTGCAACTTATTTTATTGTGAAACAGGAAGGAGATAAAGAATATCGCCAATGTATAGAACCCGGGCGATTTATTTTAAAACCTAATGAGGAGGGAGAACCTCAGCAGATCAGTTTTGATAGCATTCCTGATATTAAAGCCAATCAACGTGTTTTTTTACATTCTGTTGCCACTTCGGGTATGCCGGTGAGTTTGTTTGTCAAATACGGACCTGTAAAAATTGTCGATAATCAACTTATGATAACAAAAATACCACTTCGAGCCAAGTTCCCAATTAAAGTTTCTATTGTGGCAACCCAATGGGGAAGAAGCAAGGCTCCCGCTGTAAAGACCGCCATGCAAGTTGAACGAACTTTTTTAATCACTAAATAATGAATTGTGCCTTAAATCCATCTTTAGCAAATGTTTCTTTTTTAGATAATCTTTTTAGGAATTGGTCATTATTTACAAAAAAAATATAATTAACAATGATAAATTACATGAATATTATTAGAACAAATAATTTACGATTATATTTTTTAATTTTAATTCTCATATTTTCAGTCTCTGTAAAAAGTCAGGAAGTAAGTTACCGAAATCCGGTTATTCCTGGTTTTTATCCTGATCCGAGCATTTGCAGGGTAGGAGATCATTACTATCTGGTAAACAGTAGTTTTGAATATTTTCCTGGAGTTCCGATTTGGGAAAGTGGTGATATGGTACATTGGAAGCAGATAGGTAATGTTTTAGACCGATCGTCACAAATCCCCCTGGTCCATACCAAACCTTCCAATGGCATATATGCCTCAACCATCCGCAATCACAATTCTATTTTTTATATGGTCACCACTTTAGTAAGCGGAGACAAAAAATATGGAAATTTTTATGTAACGGCCAAGGATCCTGCTGGTCCCTGGAGCGAACCGATATGGGTTGACCAGAGCGGTATTGATCCTTCCTTATTTTGGGATGATGATGGCCGTACTTATTTTGTGTCAAATCGTGGTACAAAATCATCTGATCCCAGAGCAATTTATCAGTCAGAGATAGATATTAAAACCGGTAAGCGTTTATCTGAAATAAAAGAAATTTGGAAAGGCAGCGGAGGTAGTTATGTTGAAGGCCCTCACATGTACAAAAAGGACGGATATTATTACCTGCTTACAGCCGAAGGGGGTACAAGTTATGGGCATACTGTAGCCATTGCCAGAAGCAAAAATATCTGGGGCCCTTATGAATCTTGTCCTTACAATCCTATTCTTACCAACAGAATGACTTACGGAATCATCCAGGGAACCGGCCATGCGGATATGGTTCAGGCTGCTGACGGAAGCTGGTGGATGGTTCACCTGGCCTTTCGCCCGGCTGTGGATGGTATTCATTTTATCGGCCGTGAAACCTGTTTGACTCCTGTGGTTTGGAATGCTGGCGAATGGCCGGTAGTGAATAAAAGCGGAACTACCGATGAAATTGTTAAAATTATTCCCCCTGACTTTGAAAAAAAACCGCAACCCTTTAATACAACTAACCTGGATAATTTTAATGAGACTCATCTTGGCAATGATTGGGTATATCTTCGCAATCCGGATTCCTCTTATTATTCATTGAGTGCACGTAAAGGCTGGCTTACCCTGGTGGGTTCCAAATATAATTTATGCAGTTTGGAATCACCCACATTTGTTGCCAAAAGGCAGCAGCATTTCGATATGTCGGTCACTGCTAAAATGGATTTCAATCCCAAAAAGAAGAATGAGGAAGCTGGACTTACTGTTTTAATGACCAATTTATTTCATTACGATTTCTTCATCAAAACCAACGGGAAACAGCGTCAATTGACCGTGCGTTATACTTTGGATTCGTTAAATCAGGTTTTAAGGCAGGTTCCTTTGAATGAAGGGCCTGTGGAGTTAAAGGTGGTTGGAAATAAAAAAGAATATATTTTCAGCTTCAGGCAAAAAGAAGATAAAGAATTTAAAAAGATAGCCCTGCTTAACACTCGTTTTTTGGGAACTGAGGTAACCGGTGGTTATAACGGAGTGGTTATCGGTCTGTATGCAACAGGTAATGATAAGTTGTGCACTGTTCCTGCCTATTTTGACTGGTTTGAATATAAACCCTTGTAAAACAGTAAATCGATTTTAATTTTTAACAAGCTGTCAAATATAAAAATTATGAAAATAAAAGCTTTAATTCTTGGTTCGATTTTTACCCTATTTATTTCGGTATATGTGCAATCACAAAATAAATTGGTTCCCGGATTGAATGCAAGAAAAGGATGTCCTGCATTCTTTTCTAAACTAAAAAAAGGTACGCCTGTAACGATTGTTTATTTTGGAGGAAGTATTACCAATCATCCCGGTTACCGGATATATTCCGAAAAGTGGTTTAAAGAACAATATCCCAAATCTAAAATAACTGCAATAAATGCCGGTATAGGGGGGACAGGATCTGACCTGGGCGTTTTCAGGATGGATGATGATGTTATTAAATTTAATCCTGACCTTGTTTTTGTGGAATTTGCCGTTAATGATGCAGGTACAGATTCATTGGTTATTTGCAGGTCTATGGAAGGAATTGTTAGGAAATTGAGAAAATCCTGTCCGCAGGCAGATATCTGTTTTCTTTACACGCTTAATCAGGGGATGTTGGCTGAACTGATGAACGGACATTTGTTCAAATCCATGCGATATATGGAAAAAATTGCTGATTATTATGGCATTCCTTCAATAAATTTTGCCCCTGATGTAATCCGATTGTTGAAAAAGGACAGTCTGGTTTTTAAAGGCGAAAAAGGAGTAGATTATGGAACTAAGAAAGTTTTTACCAATGATGGAACTCATCCCACCTTTGATTACGGCCATATAATCTATACCCAAACTTTAATCCGCTCTTTTCTGGCCATGAAAAATATGAAACCGGCCAAGGCTGTTACTGGGTTTAAATCTCCTTTATATCGTGACAATTATGAACTTGCCAAGTCAGTATCTATATCTGAATTCAAAAAAAGTAATGGCTGGAAACCGGTTCTTTCTACCGACAGAATTTACAAATATTACCAGGCCAGTTCCAAAATTTTTCCTGACTTAGTTGTATCTGACAATCCAAGCGATGTTGTTGAGATAAAGTTTAAAGGTACGGTCGTGGGACTATATGATGTCTTAGGCCCTTCTTCAGGAGGTTTTATCGCCGAAATTGACGGAAAGGATAAACTTTCAGTCCGTAGGTTTGATGTTTATTGCGGAAATGTTTTCAGAAGCGGGTATAAGCTTTTACCTGTGATGGATAACGGGGTACATACCATTGTAATTAGGCCTGATACTGCTTATTTTGATAAAAAAGCGATATATAGTTCAAGGCCTTCGCAAATTACAGATAATTCATATTTCCAACCTTTCAATACGTATATTGGAAAGGTGCTGCTAATCGGCGAAGTATTGCATTAATTTGAAACAGACAAAAGGCACTGAACTAATTTTATTGATTTTGGTAAACTGTTCATAAAATTTACAAAGTGAAAGTAATTATTATGAAAATATATTTTGTACTGAATTGAAAATGAGTATATTAAAAACATTGTTTTTCATTTTTATCCTTGAATCCGGATTTTATATTGTTTCTGCACAAGGCAATCTGTCAGGTATCCGGAGTATTGGTTATTATAAACAGTTGAGTTCACAACCTGATACAATCTGGTACAAAAAGATGGGCAGTGTGAAATTACATATGCTTGTTATGCAGCCGGTCAGAAAAAGAAAAACACAAAAATGCCCGGTAATGGTTTGGATTCATGGGGGTGCCTGGGTGGCTGGTTCACCTGAGGGATATATTCCACATTTGAGATTTTCGACCGATCAGGGTGCAGTAGGTATTTCGATCGAATATAGGTTGATTTCCAAGTCCGGGAATAATGTCCATTCTGAATCTGGTTATACCATTTGGGATTGCCTGGCCGACTGCAAAGATGCCATCAGATATATAAGGCAGCATGCAGATGAGCTGGGCATAGATCCTGATAAAATTATTGTTATTGGTGATTCTGCCGGAGGACATCTTGCTTTATGTTTGGGAACTATGAATTTGCCTAAAGATACCAGAGCCAATGCAGTTATCAATTGCAATGGAATTTCTGATCTGACTGAAGAAAAATGGATCAAATACATCCAACCTGGCACTAATCGGCTTAAAACTGCAAAACAGTTATCCCCGATTTATTCCTTGGATAATAAAGCCGTGTCGATATTGACCATGAATGGAGCAGACGATAAGGTTGTTACTCCTCAGGAAGCAGAAAGATTTTTCAATGCCTGCAAAGAAAGAGGGATAGATACGGAATATATACTCTGGCCAGGAATGCGTCATGCTTTTATTGTGACAAATTATACGGCGACGGAGGAACAAACAGACAAGGCACTTTCAGCTATGTTGAATTTCCTGGTAAAACGCCGCTTTTTGATTCTTAATTAAATTGTTTGAAAAACCTAGTTATTTAAAATTTCAGGGAACGAGCATATTCATTTACAAAGACAAAAATGGAAATCCACCTATGTGTTTCATTTCGGTGAGTCCACTAATGACAAATTTTCCAGTCTTGATTGATTAATTATTTACGGATGAAAAAGATATTTTTTTTATTATTCCTGATATGGGGAGTCTTATCCACTGTTTTTTCACAGTGTACTAATGTTCTACCTGTTTTCAGAACTTTTACAAACGATGAACTTAGTCCTGATAATCCATGTTTAAAAGAAATACCTTTGAAGACCTTTTCAGCAGAAGATGTTTTAAACAGGACAATAAAGTGGAACAATCCTTATAATCCCGATATTACGCCTGTTGCAAAAGATTTTGACAATTTAAAAGCTGGTAAAGTACCTCCTATAGGCATTTACCCAAGGATATTTACCTCTCCATCGGAGTTTGCTGCAATTAAAAAACGTCTGGAAACTACCCGGATAGGGTCTGTTTTGCTTAAACTTGCTAATGAAGAACTGACGCAAATGCAGAAAGGTAGAGGCGTTGATGGAAAATATTATGAATTATTGAAAACCGGATGGAAATTTAATGCAGTAGATCCTCAATTTCCTGCTGAATTGGCAAATATGTTGACAATTCAGGGATTGTTGGCTCAACTTTATGATAATAAAAGCCTAATTAAGGAGACTGCTACGGTTGCTGCCAATTATCTGAAGGCCGAACTCAAGTATATTGAGAGCCTTCCTGTTATCCCTGGAAGGGAAAACCTGGTAAAAGAACCTCTGTATTCCAATGGCAGACTGGCTAAATTGTTTGATTTTACTGCTTCCGGGATGATAGAATCTGATAAAGAAGCCATAATAAAAGCTTTTGCAAATGCCACATTCGGACGCTACAGCGTAGGTATGGAATTGCCTCATCATTGGCGGCGATGGAACCATATCAATATGTCACTCGCTTTTCCTCTTACAATACTTGCTATAGAAAATGAAAAGGGCTATGATCACCGTATTTATGATTGTGGTCTTGATATGATTAATGATTACCTGACATACGGCTTCACTGCTGAAGGAATGAGTAGCGAAGGTATTGGTTATACTTTCGGGTCATTTGATAATGACATTTTGTTTATGGCAGCAGCAGCACGGCGTGGCGTGATAACCCCGTTTACAAATCCTCATTTCAGAGCAATACCCGATTGGCTCATTTATTCCTTATCTCCAAATCCTGATTGTTTGTGGAGTTCTCATGGCGATTTGGGTACTGTTTCCGACATTCCCTGGCTAGTGATGATGGTGATGAAATATTTTTTCCCTGAGGATAAAAAAATTGATTACGTTTTTGCTAATTCATTATATAAGGATGTAAAAAAATTACCTGATGTCTCGGCTTTTGTATTTTGTATTGATCCTTCAAAAACGGCAAAAGAATATAAAGGTATACCTCCCGTTAATATGCCTTTGACTTTCTTTTCTCCTTCGCGGGGCTCACTGATTGCCCGCGATAAATGGGATAAAAATGGAATAATGTTCCAGTTTGATGCCCGTCAGGATATGTTCTATCAATCGCATGATCATTGCGACAGAGGTAATTTCTTCATTGCTTCGAACGGGCGGATATGGGCAATTGACGGATGGCGTAGTTCGGAAAGCAAATATCATTCCGTAATTACCATTGATGGTCATGGACAAGGCTATTTCGCTACACCGGCAAGCTGGATTAATTATACGGATAAACCTGAAGCTACCTTTGGACTGGTGGATTATAAATATGCATTCGACTGGTCCTGGCTTAAAACGCCGGTTTCAGATGCCATGCTGGGTAAAACACTTGCACCCCAATGGCAGGGCGGTGTTTATGAAAATGTAGCCAAAAAGCAGTTGCAGTATCATCATGGACAGCTTCCCCAACGTGATCCTTTGAAAAAGGTGGCGGATTATTTCTGTGGTTGTCTTGAAACTGATCCTCGCATTTGGACAGAGGATACATGGCCAATGAGGATATCGAACTATCCTGTTCAATATGCATTCAGAACTGCCGGGCTGATAAAAGGGAAACATCCCTATATTCTGATTATTGATGACCTGAAAAAGGATGATGCCGAAAGACTTTACGAATGGGCAATGCCAATGCAGCTTGATGTAGAAGTCGTTTCTATAAAACAATTGGTTGATGTTGTCCAACAATCAGATCCGTTAAATTTGGGATTTAATGCTTTTTCAAATTATCACAAACAAGGAGAATATGATATTGTTTTAGGTGACAAGCGGATGAAAAGAAATATGTCTGAGACTGATAACCATATAGGAAGTGATTATGAAACGGGTCGATTTATGCCCTCTAAAGGAGATCCTCTTTTATTGGTTAGGGTTCTGGAAAGAACGCCTGCGGAAGTGCCGGATATGGAACCTAATCCGCGTTTGGAAACATTTGAAAAATTAAAAACTGAAGATATGCACCAATTCTATCTTCGAAGCATGGATCTGGGCAAACGCCTGGTCATTCCTTCACGTTCTGCAAATCCTAATTATAAAGTGCTCTTGTTCCCTTATTTAAATGGGGCTGAATTACCCAAAACTTTATGGAATGATAATCGAACTCAGTTAACGGTTTCTTTCAGCGATCAAAAGGATATATTTTATTTTTCCGTTGGGAAGGATAAACATACAAAAGTAAGGATGGTACGTGATGGAAAAGAAATTTTTGATTTTTAAAAGCTAAACAATTTATTAAAACCAATATAAGATGAGTCGTTCAATAATAAGGCAATTAGCCCTTGTGTTATTTGTGTTTCTTTTTTATGCAACGAATGCACAGGATAATCAGTCGCATGGTGATCAAAGTGTCAATACGGGTTCTGAAAAAATCATATCGAACCTATTTGGGGATCACATGGTGCTTCAACGAAATGTAAAAATCCCAGTCTGGGGGACTGGCAGGACCGGTGATAAAGTATCGGTAAAATTTGCAGGTCAAACCAAAACTTCAGTTGTTGACAGCAAAGGTAAATGGCGGGTAGATCTGAATCCTCTCCCAGCAAGTGAAGAACCCCGTGAAATGATCATAACCGTTGGAAAGGCTATAAAAAAATTCTCAGATGTACTTGTGGGTGATGTGTGGTTGGCTTCAGGCCAGTCAAATATGGCATATCCCGTGAGTTCTTTGCCTGATGCTGAAAGTGTACTTTCTAAAGCCGAAGACTCAAAACTCAGGTTTTTTAGTGTAAGCAGAACCACTGCTGCCGAACCTCAGGTCGATCTTAAAGGAAAATGGGAATTAAGTTCTGGGGAGACTGCAAAGGGTTTTTCTGCTGTTGCCTATTTTTTCTCCAGGGAAATTCGTCAAGAACAGAAATGTCCTGTGGCAATCATTCATGCCTCCTGGGGCGGAACCTCTATCGAAACATGGATCAGTCTTGCCGGACTGAAAAAAGATCCTCCGATTACCAAAATGCTTGATTTGTGGAATAAGGCTGTGGCACAACATCAAAAAGTCCTGGCAAATCCGGAATTTATATCTGATTATGAAAATAATTTAAAACAGTGGCAAAAAGAAGTTGCACCTGCATATACTATAGCGCTCAAAAATTATAATCAGGCAATTGCTGCCGGCAAGCCGGCAGGGGAAAAACCAAAGCCTTCTATGGCCGAACCGGTCAACCCTGATCCCATGGCTGTACCTAGCCCCTCAAGAAGGCCTTCAACCCCCACGGTTGACTTTAACGGGATGATTGCACCTTTGATCCCCTATGCCATTCGTGGCGTTATCTGGTATCAGGGTGAGAATAACGGAAACGAAGGAATGGAGTACAGGACTCTTCTTCCCCGTCTCATTGATGATTGGCGTAACCTATGGAAACAACCTGCTGAAAAGGGGCTTTTCCCATTTTTATTTGTCCAGCTTCCATGCAACGGAGCTGATGATATACCTGTGGCTCAAAAAGGCTGGCCTTTCCTAAGAGAAGCCCAATTCATGACTTTAAGTGTCCCAAAAACAGGAATGGCCATAACTATTGATGTGGGTGACCCTAAAAATGTACATCCTGCTGATAAAGTTGATGTGGGTAAAAGACTGGCGCTTGTTGCCAGAAAAGTGGCTTATCATGAAAATATTGTTTATACAGGCCCTCTTTACAAGGATTATAAGATTGAAAAGGATGGTAAAATAAGGGTTCGTTTCCGTGAAACAGGAAGTGGGCTTGCCATCGGACAGTCACCCTGGTATGCTCCCGGAGTAATGCCTTTTCCTAAAGACAGACTCGTTGGATTTTTCATAGCCGGAAAAGATAAAAAATGGATGGAGGCAGATGCCCAAATAGATGGAAATACCGTGGTTGTATCCAGTAAAAATGTTCCAGATCCCATTGCGGTACGCTATGGATGGGCTAATTCACCTCATTGTAATCTATACAACAAAGAAGGACTTCCGGCTTCGCCATTTCGTACCGATGTTGAATAGTTGTTTGATATAATAAAAAATTAAAAACCTAACAAATGAAATCTAAATTTAATCTGGCACTAAGTCTAATTTTTGTTTTATTGGCCTTAAATATAAAACTTTCGGGACAGGATTTATTACCGCCTCCACAGGATAAAGGCTTGCCTTATACCCGCTCAGGCAGGCAGATTGCAGAAGCCAGGATAAAAAATTATATAGCTGTATTTGCAGGTAGTCGATATGCCTGGGTTCAAGGGTATAAAGTAAGGCTGGATGATGCTCATTGGCACCTGGAGGCTATCAGCCATGAAGGTACCCTTTATGTTCCGGAGGCTTTTGAAGGCTTGATTGATACTAAAAAAATAGAAACCGATATTGCACCCTCTTTTCTTGTCGACAAATGGGTGTATACTGCAAAAAGATATTCGATTGCACTGGAAAATATTCGCAGTATCCGGATTGATGGACAAAAATATGTTGCATTTGCCGATGTGGCAAAAGCAAGAGGGTTAAAGGTGTATGAAAACAAAAACGGACTGGCAATAGCGGGAACTGTGCCGGTCAGTTTTAATGAAAATGAAAAGATAGTGCTTCAGTCTGTGATCACCTTATTTGATAGTCCTGAAAAATTGGCCGATCCGGATATCGCTACTCAATATATCCCTTCGCTGCAAAGGCAAGGCAAATGGACAGACCATGTCAGGGTTAGTCCTGAGCAGATTAAAATTCTAGAAGGTCCTGAGACCAAATGGACAGAAACAGCTCAAGTAAAATTTGATTTGACAGGATTCAACACTCAACTTTTAGGTTCCAAAGTACCTCCTCCGGGTGTATATCCCCGAATTTTATTCAGTCCTGAGGATGTCCCCATGTTGGCCAAACGGATTATGAGTAGTAAAATGGGCCAGAAATCCATGATTGAGGTAAAGTACCTGCTAAATACTTCCTGGTGGAATCCCAAGACCAGCGACGGTTTACTTTTTCAAAAATTGGCTTCGGGCGATCTCAAAGGTTTGGAATGGCCGGAGATTGATGACGGTAAAATGCTTACCGATATTCCTCAACTGTTTATAGGAGAAAAACCCGGTATTTATAGCTCGCATGTAGCTTATGTCCCTGAATGTCTTACAGATATGGCGCTGTATTGTCTTCTTACAAACGATAACGAACATGGAAGGCAGGCAGCAGCAGCCATTGCGAATTATTTTAAACTTCGCGAACCGCTTATCGATGAATGGAATTCAATCAGTGATTCCGAATTTGGAACGGGTTATATCCGGGCAAATGGTAAAAGATCAGAATTAAATGGCAGCGGATCAAATACGAACTGGAGAAACATACATGGTATTGTTGCTCAGATGGATCTTGGGCTTGCGCTCGATTTTGCAGGCAAATGGATGAATCCTAATGAAAAGGACCTCATGCGAAGAATCATTGCTAAAGCAACTTACGGCCGGAGAGGTTACGGTCAGGATGGGCCGGTTCGCTTTAGAGACGTAAATTGGGTGACATGGGATTTGCCAAATTTCCTTGCATTGGCTGCTATTGAAGGCCTCGAAGGTTTCGATAAGGAAGCATACGAATCGGACTGTGAGACTGTCCGTGCATTTTGCGAATGGGGAATAGACGATTCTGGTGTGATCTATGAAAGTAATGGCAAAACACCAGGCGGGATGCAGTTTCATACTCTTTCGATGATAGCCCTTGCACGTAGAGGTGAAAATTTATGGGGACACCCGCATATACGCCGTTTGCTGCAGGCACAAGTACAAATGACTTCTCCTAGCGGGCGTGTAATTGTAAACAGTGGCACGCAATACGTGCCATATAGCCGTTCAAACTTCAGCCTTCAGACTACAGATGAATATAAGGCATTTTATCCCGGGAATCATTGCGCAGATTATATTTTAAGCCAGTCAAAAGATGAAAACCTGGACAATTTTGATGCTGAACAATACAAAAAATCAGTAGTAAAAGTACAGCGCTTGCGTTTGCCAAGTCCAATGTATCCTGGACTGGTGGTAAATTCTTTGCTTTATGACACTGACTTCAAGCAAACTTCCAGGGCTGAGTTAAACCTCCCCCTGGATTTTAATGCACCCATCCATGGGGTGTTTTCAAGTTACAGCGATACAACTCGAAATGCGGCATGGATGAACATGATGGTCCGTCCTGATCATTATATCGGCGCCGGCCATCATCATGCCGATGCAGGTATGTTTCATTTTTCGGCATTAGGAGTGGATTGGTTTACAGAAAGCCCTTTCTGTCAGGTGTATGACGGAAGATTCCATAACCAGGTTCTGGTAGATAGTATTTCTGAACCTCAGGGCATCAATGGTTTAGGTCTTGCTTATCAGGCTCCGGCAAAATATCTGGGAGCTGTAATTAACCCGGAAGGTTCTTTTGCATCCGCCGATCTTACTAATTCATACAGTTTCCGTTGGTTTACACAGCCTCCGCAAGTCTGGAGCGAAACGCTTAAGTCCATACCTTGGGAACTTGATCCTTCACCTGAAAATCTTAAAACATTTGCCGGAACTACCCATTATAAAATGAGGCCTTGGTGGTCAACCTACACTTATTCAAATTATATGCCTACTGTCCGTGCTCCCTTTAATACAATGAAATATGTTTATCGTACGGTGGGACTTATTCGCGGCAACCATCCTTATGGCATTATTATGGATGATTTGAAGAAAGACGGAAACATACACTTGTATCAATGGACTGCAATGCTCAATGGAGGTGTTTGGATAGCTGATGTCAAAGGATTGAAACCCGGACAGGTAGTCCTGGCTTATCGTAATATCGACGGCCCTGCCAATAATGCAGCTCCTGTGAAACCTTCTAAAAATGACCCTTTACTGCTTGTCTGTGTCCTTCAGCCTGACGGCAGCATGGATCCTTCATTATCTTTCATACAGGTTTCTACAGAGAAAGGCGTAAAAGATAGAATTGCCAAAACTGAAGTTTACGATCGTCTTGCAATAAATACGAAATCTGCTGAAGTGAATTATCGTATTTTGCTCGTTCCCTTTCATTATGGTGAATCTATGCCAAAAATATATTTTGATCATGGAAAGGTTGCCGTTGAGTGGAAAGGCCAGAAGGATTATATCACATTCAAAAATATTGATAAACGGACTCTTGTATCTGTTTCACGCAAGGGTAAGATCATTGCAGAAAGTAAATAAACAGAAAATGCAGGAATTTATAAAATGACAGGTTCATTGTTAATTGATTGGTCATTTGATCTATAGGCTTGATTATGTCAAACCTGCCTCAAACTGCTTTATTTTAAATTATTTACAGATGAGACACCCGTGATTCATGGAAAAACAAATCACTAATGAACCGAGTTTACGAGTTCACCGAAGGTAATGTATTACCGGGTGTTCCAAGGGCTTTTAAAAATTAAATTATTAAAGTTTCGCAAGTAAATATCTCCCTGAACGGAATAAAATTTAACAACTGAGATTTATTGTTCATCATGTCACATAGAAATAATGAGAAATATTC
>JAUZOH010000068.1 GCA_030706565.1 Bacteroidota bacterium
CGCCAGCCTCCTATTTCGGTAAGTTTGGGATAACGTTTGATTTCAATCCTCCAGCCCTGATCGTCTGTAAGATGCCAATGCAAAACATTCATTTTATGCAGGGCAAGCATGTCGATCATCCTTTTGACACATTCAACAGGAAAGAAATGGCGGCACACATCGAGATGCATTCCCCTCCAGGCAAATGAGGGCGAGTCTTGTATTTCCTGACAGGGGATATTAATTTTCCTTACCTGGGCTGATTGGGGAGATATCAGTTGTAAAAGGGACTGCACGCCATAAAATAAACCGGTGGAACTTGCTCCGTCAATTGTGATATTCTTTCTGCTGACAACCAGAGAGTATGATTCTTTTTTATCCGGATTCTGATCTATCTTCAGTACAACAGACCTTTTTACAGGCTTTGAAGAATTAACCACCGGCAGTTCCAAACCATCCAGAGTTTTCACCTGGTCTGCCAGATAGCGTGCAATTTCGTTGATTTCATGATTGCTTGTACTAACCAGGATGCTAGTCTTTTTATTGAATCTGAAATGCCCCCTGCTATAAGTTATAGATGCAGGTGCAGGAATAATGGTGGATTGTTTCTGCGCTAAAATCTCACTTCCTGAAAAACCCAAGCAGAAAATAAGAATTACGGCAAATAAAAAATTTATGTTACGGATGCTTTTCATATCACAAAATTTAAGATGGTGACTATTAAATCAAAAAATTAGAATTCACAATTTTTCATTAGGTTAATACAAACTTACAATTTTCACTTGTGGACTGTATTTATTTCAAACAGCAACAGAGAAACATTATGTTTATGAAATTTATCGGGTACTCTCTCCTCTAATTCTAAATTACTAAAAAACAGCACACATTCCAATTTACCGGGCTTAAATAAATTTACTTCACAGGTACTAATTTATCCAATATTGGCTGCTCCGATGATTTAAGAACCTTTTGGATCGCGTCATTCTGCTGTTCAAACAAAAGCACTTGGTTTTTACCTTCCTTTAGCCAACATCCGGGCAAATAAAGTGTTTGTTGGGGCCCTGCTTTCCAATAGCGGCCCAAATTATGACCGTTAACAAAAACAATTCCCTTGCCCCAACCCCTCATATCGAGAAAAACATCTCCTGTTTCCTGCAGATCAAACACTGCGGAATAGAAAGCAGGTAAACCTTTTTTACAGGACCTGGAATGCTTAGGAAAAGCAGGAACTTTGTCAACCGGAACCTTGAACATTTCCCAATTACCCCTGATTTCCCTATTATCAATAAAAACAGGTGAAATAATTCCTTTATTATTATTGGTTATTTCACTGCCATAATTAATACGGCCCATATTCTCAACAAGAATATCAAGCCGCCCATTCGAAGGAATATTAATATCCAGGGAATAATTGTTGAAAAGACGGTTTAGTTCGCCTGCTTTCCGTCCGTTCACATACACAAGGGCATAATCACGAAGCCCCTTGAGCTTCAGTTTGCCCTGAACGGGTTCCTTAAAATATTTGGTATATAAAACATAACCATATCCCTGCCCCAACTCTTCAAAGCTAAGAGGGATTTCATCAACAACAGGCTTTACTGCCTTGATCCAATCAAAAAAGTCATAAGTTTTTTTCAGGCGGATATCAGGAACTTTAATGACGGGAATTTGGTCCGGAATCTCCGGCATTGGATAGGTTACATACCTCTCCATCAAATCACGTATTGCAAGGTATTTAGGTGTTGCCCATCCTGCCTCACTGATAGGCGCATCATAATCATAGCTGGTTATATCTGGCTGTATATTATGTTCATTGTTATAATTAGCCCCTGAAGTAAAGCCAAAATTGGTTCCTCCATGTACCATATAAAAATTGAAACTTATATCATTTTTCAGGTATTTTTCAATTTGTTGCGTTACCTGGTTTGTTCCCACATGGACGAAAGGTTCAGCCCAGTGGTCGAGCCAGCCGGGATAATATTCGGCAACCATATATGGCCCTCCAGGATAATACTTGTCTATTCTTCTTTTCAGTGTATCAATATTCCCTTCTCCGTTGGCAGTGGGTAAAACTCCAGGTATTGCCCCATAATTGAACAGCCAGGAACCATCAGAGGTATAAAATGGCACATCAAAGCCCGCATCAGTTAAAAATTGTTTTATTGTATGATAATATTGCCTGTGGGTTTCCAAACTTATATCCTTGCGTTGCGCCACATAAGAACCGAACTCATTTTCTACCTGAACCATAATAATAGGGCCTCCGTGGGTTACCTGTAAATTTTTAACCTGTCCGGCTAATTGATTAATATATACCTTGCAGGAATCCAGGAAAGGTTGATTTTTTGTACGGACGACCAGCTTCTTATTGTTAAGCAACCACCAGGGATAGCCTCCGTATTCCCATTCTGCACATACATAGGGACCAGGCCTAAGGATCACAAACAAACCTTCTTCCCCGGCAGTTTCAATAAACTTTGCCAGGTTCCTGTTTTCTGTTGTAAAATCCCAGACGCCGGGAGCCGTATTGTGATAATTCCAAAAGACATAGGTAGCCACAGCATTCAACCCCATTGCCTTCATCATTTTAAAACGTTGTCGCCAGTAGGGTTCTGGAACCCTTGCATAATGCATCTCCCCTGAATGAATGAGTATGGGCTGATTGTCATAATAAAACTTATTGTTTTTTATTTCGAAGGAATGACTTTGCGTTTGGGCCTGAGCAAAACCTCCCAATAACAGAAAAATAATTGTATAACAGGCTGATTTTTTTAACCACATCATGTAACTTGTCTTGAATTTATTGTTTTTAATACACATCAATATTCGAAATTACCAGAGAGGCTTTTGCATCAAGGATATTAATCTTTATCTTGTCAGTCATAACCGGTGCCAGCTTTATTATCCTTTTATACCCGATGGTAGTTCCCTCTGCTGCCTTTACCCACTGGTTGGCCTCATTATTAATTTCAATATTGAAATTTTTTACACGCTGACCCAGTTTGATATATTCCTGAAGAAGAACGTACTTAACCACGTGTCTTTGGCTAAAATCAATTTCTATACTGCCCGACCTGATGTTGTCATCTGTAGCCCAATAGGTTTCTTTATCGCTATCGATGGTTTTTTCGCCATTATACATTGATGAATTTCCCCGATATGAACTGGTTATGACTTTGGCATTTGCTGTCAGGTTGGTTTTAAATTCATTTTCAAGCAGTTCCCTAAATCCTTTTAAGGCCTTCAGGTCGTTTTCATTAATCAGCCCCCGCCTGTCAGGAGGCACATTTAATAGAAGATTGGAACCCCTTCCCACTGAGGACAAATATATTTCAAAAAGACGTTGGGGCGATTTAACCAAAGAATCTTCACGGGAATGATAAAACCAGCCGGGGCGTATGGAGACATCCACTTCTGCAGGAATCCAATGCGTTCCATCTTCCGAACCGGTATTTAATAACTTTTCTATCCCGCTTTTACCCGCATAAAGGGTATCAGGATTGATTATATCCCAGTTTGTTTCCCCAACTCGACCTTCCTCATTTCCAACCCAACGGATATCAGGCCCTGCATCACTGAAAAAAACAACATTGGGTTGTATACTTCTGACCATTTTGATGGTTCCGGGCCAATCATAGTAAACCTGCCTGTCGATTTTACGTGTTTCATTTGCCCCGCCATAAAATCCGGAACCGCCATTGGCTCCGTCAAACCACATTTCGAAAATAGGCCCGTAATTGGTAAATAATTCCTTAAGTTGATTTCTGTAATAGGTAATATATTTGGGATTTCCATAATTTTCATTGTTTCTGTCCCAGGGAGAACAGTATATTCCAAATTTCACCCCCTGTTGCCTGCAAGCATCGGAAACTTCCTTAACCAAATCGCCCTGCCCGTTTTTATAAGGTGAATTTTTAATCGAATGTTCGGTGTATTTACTAGGCCAAAGACAAAAACCATCATGATGTTTACAGGTTAAAATGACTCCTTTAAACCCGGTTTCCTTCAATGTCTTAATCCATTGGTTGACATCTGGACGGGTAGGATAAAAAATTCCCATAGATTCTCCACCCATTCCCCATTCCAGACCGGTAAAGGTGTTTGTTGTAAAATGGACAAAAGCATTCATTTCCATTTCGTGCCATGCTATCTGACTGGCACTGGGCAATGGAGGCAAAGGTTTTGGCGGTGTAACAATTTCCTGTGAAAAAACCATGGAAGCAAAAAACACCAAAGAGGTACATACAATAATTAATTTTTTCATCATAAAAAAGTATCGATTTCAGTAAAGTGGTTATAAAGATTGAAATATTTTGAATCAAAAGTAAGTATTTCTTAAATCCCAATCAAAAAAATAGACCTTGCTCCAATTGGTACCTTTAGCTGATTTCTTTTAAAAAATTTTCATGTTCGGGATCTATCTACAATTCACGTATACTCTAATTTAGGGAACATGTTGTTCTCATCAAAGGTCCCGCTGCGGGAAACATAAAGAAGGACATCCCCATTTTCCACCCAGACATTACAACCCATATCCCCTCCCCCGACAGGCATCGATTCTGAAGAATTCTTCTAGGGTGAATTCCATATAACATCGTAGAATTGCAGATAATTGCTGATATTGCTGACCTGTGCATAAATTGAAGCCAGACAGAACAACCGCATAAAAATGACGATATATCTTTTACGATTCATTTTTTAAATTATTAGTGTCTGGGGAAAACATAAAGATTCCTTGCTATGCCCGGAATGACAACAAGTTCGTAAATGTTTATGTTTGGAGGGGTTAGTTTGCAGCAATGCCACCAACTACCCCCTCCAAGTATCTATAAATAATTGTCATTTTAATCGGACAACAATAACTAAAAGTAACCTCATTTTGTTTGAATGACAAAACTTATTTTTTAATTTAAACCAACTTGTTTAACTATTCTGATATTCACCGGCCCCATCAATCCCGAAATGCGTAATAATTTTTCAGCATCAGGCGTATTAAATTTGTTGATATTGGTTTTGGTCAAACGTTTTTCAGGTGGAAGTTTTCCATCGCCAATCAGACGGTTTGGCCACAAATTTACTACCTCAACTTCCAAATCATTTATACCGGCCTTGACAAATGGAGAAATATCAAATCTGAAAGGGGCACACCACATGACCTGCATCTGATGGCCGTTAATTTTTACAGAAGCCATTTCTTTTACATTTCCCAAATCTAAAATAAAAAGGTTTTGATTTAGTTCACGCCTGGTTAACCTGAAAGATTTACTGTAAGTTGCTGTTCCCGAATAATATTTAATACCCGGATCCTCAAATTCTGTCCATGATTTCAGTATTCCGGTTTTTACAGTTGCCGGTCCGCCCCATTTGGGATCAAAATGAATATTCCAATCTCCGGAAAGCTCCATCTGTTGGCATTCTTTATCAACTTTCAGTTCCTCGCGGCGGCCATCTGACCAAGTCAGCCTATAGGTACCGGGTTCAATGATTTCAGCCTTATTCTTTTCTCCATCATTACTGAAAGTGATATATGGATAATTTTTTGTTTCTAAGCCAAAATCAGGGAAAAGCGATTTGTTGTCTTTCCTGATTTCAGTAAGGTGTGGCTTTTGTACAGCATTACTAAAAACAATAAATTTCGAACCATTGGGTTCAAAAAGCAGGGGAATGATGGTTCGTCCGTTTTCTTCGCGCCAAACCTTAATTTCTTCGGTTTCACCTGTAATGGGATTCCAAAATTCAGGAACTTTTCCACTGACCCTAAAACTGCATTCAACCTGTTCCCAGCGGTCGGGTAAAGCAGTTTGATAGCGATATTCAAAATCGTTATGAGCCATTTGACTAAAGCGGTTTGATATAAAATAAATTTCCTGATCGTCAGTAGTACGGTGAATCCAGTCAAGTGCAGCCTCAGGATGGGTACCCTTGAAGGTGAAATCGGGCTGTACACCCATATCAGCCAAAACCTGATTCACATTCTTTCCCCAGATAACACGGCCCTTTCCATAAAGATTTTCAAATGTATTTTTCCCGTCTATTTTCCCCCAAAGACGGCCGGCGATTTCATTTAATTCCTGATCATCATTGGGGAAACCCGTTAAACCGGTATCTTCCACAGGGCGGGGACCGATCAGGGTCATCCCCTCTTTGACCAGTTTTTCCAACTTACGGAGTACCACCAGGTTAATACTTTTTTCAGGAGGCAGCATCAGGACCCGGTAACTCATCCCATCAGGCAAAACAATCTTCCCGTCTTTGATCGAAACACGGTTTAGAATCACATCTTTAGAACACTTATCCCAATCGTAGCCGTAATTAAGTTCCGGAAGTTCTTCCTTTAGAAAAACGAAATTCGGTACATCGTCGCCATAATAATACAGTACATCGGCCACAAACAGGCCCTGTTGAAGCATATACATGCACCGGTCGAGATAAGAGATAAAATCTTTAGATTGCTTCCACCAGGTTACATTTGGGTTTAGATGTGTTCCTGCAAAATATTCGTCCCCCGGGAGTCCGAATTCCTTAGGAGAAGAAGTAAACGTATGCCAAACAATACGATTGACGCCCGAACAAAAAATACGGTCAATGTTTCCTTTAAGCTCCAAGGGTGAACGTTCCCATTGGGGGCCAATACTGGTCGGGCCCTCGGCTGCAACAAACTTTTTGCCATTTGTGTGGGCCACACAGGCACTTTGGCGGACCGAAAGCCGTTCATCGTCCTGAATACGGTGCGTATTGGCCTCGGCCCAAAATTCGCCCTGAGGGAAATCACTGATTCCCATAACTTTCAGTGCATCCACAGGAGCCGAATGTGGCCCGCCCGATTCAGGATGAATGCCCATTCCATATTTATGCGCCAGGTTATAAAATAATTGATAATGATTGTCGGCTACGCAATCGCCAACAGTTTTCCGGTAATCCTGTAAAAAACGGTCGGTTACATCACGGTTTTCAACAATCCTTCCGGTTAACACCGGCATATATTTTTGAATATCATATCCACGGTACTTTTTAAACTCTTCCGGAAATTCTTTGGTCCAGCTCACCAAACCCATTTCCCAACTGTCGGTTTGTAAGAATCTGACACTCTTACCCACCGATTGGGCCGTTTCTATTAACGGTGTAATAACAGTATTGCTGAACAATTCAAAAGCCTTAGGGCTCAGGTGGTCGACAGACAATCCTTCCCAACCATCACTGTTGGTCGAAGTACGCACCCCGGTACAAGTATATCCATAACGAATGATGGTCCATTCCCCTTCAGGAGCATTCCAATTCAATTTACCATTTTGGAAATTTCCAGAAAGGTCGATGATATCATCTTTTCGAACAGCCAGTTCGCCTCCGTTCCCCGGATAATTTTCCCTTAACTGATAAAGCGGATAAACTCCTTTCCATCCAATTTCTTCATTAAACGATTTTTTAGTCCAGTTCTTGATGGCCTCATTTTTAACCGGGATGCCCGGTTTTTTGGGGATAGCCTGCACCATCACATCCTGATACATCAGCTTCTGATCCGGCTGGGGCAGTTCCATACTGATCTTTTTCCCACCGGTGACCTCCACTTCAGACCAGACAATCTTCTTCATGGCAAATTCAGGAGTGATAGACGGAGCCCCGGGATTCCAACCGCTCTGAGTATTCACACTCAGCTCAATGCCTATACGGTCGGCCTCTTTTACAGCATGCTTGTATAACTCCATCCATTGGGGGCTCATGAAAACCGGGCCTGCAGGTGTCTTCAGGGCAACCTGATAATTTGAACTTCCGGCATCAACCAGCGAAGCCCCGCCATAACCCTTGTCTTTCATTTCCTCAAGGTCGCGGGTAATAGATGCTTTGGTTGCCATGCTATTGAGCCACCACCAGTAGCAACGCAATCGTGCTTCTGACGGAGGGTTCGCGAAACCATTTTTAAGTTGAGGATAATTGACCGCCGGATCAGTCAATATGGAATAGTGTTGCGATTGCCCAATTACAAAAAGAGGAATGCAACAAAGTAAGAAGGAAAAAATAAATTTATTCATAGCCGTTATTTGAATTTATGGATTTGCAAAAAAATAAAACTTACAGGATCTTACAGACTTAAGATACAGAAATATAAACCGGAATCAATCTCAATTACCTAAGGTGCTTTTGATCACCCCAGCCAAATCATCCGTTAAAATTTAAAATTTTCGAGTTCGTTTGCATGGATACTAAATTGAGCATTAGGTTTTCATTCTGGAAGCCAGACTTTGCCTGACAAAACTAAACAGTCTTTTTCAAATTTAATAATGTAAGAAAGATAAAAGGCGAAAGTCACCAGGACAATTATAATCATCTGATTTAAAAAACACTTCAAAGTGTACAAAAACAGGGACAACTAAAAAGCTGTCCCTGTTTTTATTAACATTATTTAATTTTCATTATTATCGTTTTGTCCAACCATCATTTTGTTCCAATTTCTGATCTTTATTGGTATCAATGACCGTTTGAGGAATTGGCCATAAATTATAATTAAATGTCAAGGTTGCAGCAGCTTCCGGCCAGTATGCATATTTTTTGATACGGTCGACAGCAATGGTACCGCCCATACGAAGGAGCGTATTCCAGCGGCATTCTTCATAAACCAGTTCGCGGGCACGTTCATCGAGTATCAAATTGAAATTGTCGTCCATATCGGCGGCAGTAACCTGATAAGCACATTGTGCCCTGTTTCTCAACAAATTAATATCAGCGGCAGCCCCGGGTTTATCTCCGCTCCGTTGTTTGGCCTCAGCACGAAGAAGGATGGTTTCCGGCAAACGGATAAAATAATCGTCCCTGAACAAGTTACTCATGTTCTCACCATCAGCAAGCCCGGTGTATTTATCAGTTGCAATCTTGCAGGATACTGGATAACAAAGGCTTCTGTTGACATCATTATTATACAGTATGCTCCAGGGAACAGGTTTCCCGTAATAGCTGTCGGTTTTTACATTGCCATTAAATATTCTGCGTAAAACAATATCCGAATTTCTCATATCAGTTGACCACTTACTTCCATATATGCTATCTCTGGTGTACATGGTCGGTATTATAATAGCAATTCCCCTGCCGCCAACATCTTCCAATGTTCCGGTCAGATGGCCGCTGGAACCGTCACGGAAAACCGGGCCATAGTTACGCGAATAGGCCAATTTTGAATTCCCGTCTCCTGCTTTGTACGCTTTATAATCAATTTGCATGGCCCAAATGCATTCCCTATTTCCATCCTGGTAATTAACATTGTTTTCCTGGAACAAATCCCAGTAAACATTACCCTGGGTTTCTGTCTTGCGGGCCCCATAACGATCGGTCATTAACGAAAAGACGCCTCCGTCAATCACTTTATTCCCGTAAGCGATGGATTGAGTAAAAGCAGCCTGTGCTTCAGTATTTTTCCCCTCGGCTGCAAGTTGGGTACCCATGGCAAGATAAAGTTCGCAGAGATTATGCTGAGCTGCACCTCTTACCAGGCGTCCACCTACCGAGGTGGTCAGCGGCAAATCATTTTCAATAGCCAAAAGCTCATCAATGGCAAATTGATAAGTTTCAACCCGGGTAGCACGTTTGAAATCGTAGCGGGGAGTTGTTGTTACCTCAGTCACAATAGGGACACCGCCAAAAAGTTCTGCAAGATTGCGGTAGGCAAAAGCCCTGAAAAACCTGGCCTGGGCAAGTGCATAGGCCTTGTCTGTTGCTGAGGCCCAGGTTATATTTGGCAGTTGGGCAGCATATATGGCTAAATTGGCCTTCCCGATCAACTGGTAAAATGTGCTGTAGATATTATAAAAATTGTCATTATCGGGATTGATATTCCCATAATTGTTAAATGTACTGCTCCTTCTAATACTGGGAACATCATACATGTCAGTACCGTTCCCCCGGAATACGAACATCCAATTTGCGCCGCTCGCAGCTGTCCAAATATCACGCAGTTGGGAATATGCAGAAAGCAATACCTGGTCAACCTGAGAAGGAGTAGAAAAAGCATTGTCCACTGTATAGAAGGTCGAAGGGTTTTCTTTCAGAAAATCTTCGTCAGCACAGCTCATCATACCCATTAGAGGCATAAAAAGGAGAATGCAATATATTAAATTTATTTTTTTCATATCTAAATCTATTAAAGTATTTGTTAGAAACTCAGATTAGCACCAATGGTATAGGTTGAAGGAACCGGCAGGGTATTTTCCCTTACGGTGGTTCCTACTTCAGGATCTCCCCCAACCCAGTTGGTGAACGTGGCCAGGTTCTTTGCAGAGATGAAAATCTTCATATTATTGATATGAGCCTTCTGAATCCAATTTTTCTGTAAGGTATAGGTGAGTGTGACGTCCTGAACCCTCACAAATCCGCGGGACTGTAATGCCTGATATCTGCTGTCTCCCGAAAAATAGGCAGAAGGATATTTGTTGCTTGGATTCTCCGGGGTCCAATAAGGTTTGGATATGGTATTATCATTAAAGCGGCCGGTTCCTGAAGTCATGAAAGCAGAAGTATTGCTTTTCAGATAATGGTTGTTGCCACCGAAAACTCCTGCAACCATCACATAAAGATCGAAATTCTTATAGCTTATTTCGTTGCTCATGCCCATTCTGAAATTTTCCTTGGTATAACCCAGGATCTTTCTATCGGCCGAAGTAATACCGGCAACACCATCAATATCCTTATATTTAGGAGCACCTGGTGCAGCGCCTGTCAGGGCAATATAATCTGCATCCGTTGTCTGGACGATTCCATCCTGCTCATAACCATATATAGCGCCCAAAGATTTTCCAACAAACAGTCCATTTGAAATATCGTCATCTTCCTTGCCGTCCCCATTCAGGTCCTGTCCATACAATTTTACCAGTTTGTTATTGTTTTTCCAGAAGGTAATCCCGGTATTCCATGTCCAATCTTTATTCTGAACATTCACCGACTTGATATCAAGTTCAATTCCCGAATTGTTCACCTGTCCCATTGCCGTTTGTATGGTTTTAAAACCAGTCATCACAGGAATATTCCTGGTAAAGTGCTGATCCCTGGTTTTCGAAAGGTAAAGATCCATATCCACAAACAAGCGGTCTTTTAACCAGGAAGATTCGAAGCCTGTATTCCAGGTTTCTGTCTTTTCCCATGCCAAATCGGCATTTCCAAGAGTAGTTTGATTTAATCCATAAACTATTGTCCCCTGTGCAGAAGAAAATTCATAATCGATTGCTCCGGAGGCCCCGTTGGAAACAGTGGATAAGGTCCCATAAGGACTGATGCCCTGGCTACCGTTCTGGCCCCAAGAAAGTTTAAGTTTTAAACTGGATAAAGGATCAAATCCCTTAAGAAATTCTTCGTTAGAAATTTTCCAGGCAGCACCTGCTGCTGCGAAGTTGCCCCATTTCTTATTTGCTCCGAAAACAGAAGCCCCATCCCTGCGGAAAGATCCAGTTAAGAAATATTTGTCGTTGAAAGAATAGGTCAGTCGTCCCAAATAACCAATGTTCGTGGTTTTGGTACCGTTCAGATCAAATTTTTGTACAGTTGCCTTGTGCAATCCCCACATTCCCAATGAGGTATTTCCATTGCTGGCAAAATCGGAACCGGTCATGTTCATTGCCGTATATTTGGAATAATCCCTGGTTGCCACCAAAGTAACCTCGACATTGTGTTTGCTAAAGGAATGTTTGTAATTAAGAATATTATCAATTACATAACTTGTAGTTGTAGTATTATAGAGATTTCCGTTTGCATTGGTCAGGAAACCCTGAATCGTTGACTGGGTATATCTGTCAAGTCCAGCACCTTCCTTAACAAAATAACCTTCATGATAAAAATTCCCCTGTTCTACTTTATCAAGGTTGTTCAGATAATTCAACCTGTAACTAAGCCCTTCTATCCACGGAATCTTCACAACAGCATAACTGTTTAAACGGAAGTTACGCCTTATATCAGAATTATCGCGGGTCCCGTCATTGACTCCCCAAAGTGGATTTATTGACGACTGGGTGTAAGGGTATTTTTCCAGATGACCCAGGCTATCCCGGTACTCCACTCCATAAGGCGACTCCATCTGTGCTTCCCCAATATTGGCAGCCACCCCGGAATAATCTCTTCTTGAGAAACTTCCATCTATGCCAATTTCCAACCAACTGGTAATTTTGGTATCAACTTTTCCCAAAAGTGAAATCCGGTTAAAATCGTCACCAACTACAATACTTTTGTTCTTATCATAAGATGCGGACAAATAATAGTTTACATTCTCCCCAGCTCCGGAAACGGCAATCTGATAATTTTGTATTTTCCCGGTTCTGGTCACCTGGTCCAGCCAATCGGTTTCCTTGCCGGCAGCCAAATTGGCCAACTCACCGGCTTTCATCCAACTGGTGGTCCCTTCAGCATATTGATTACGGGCATTGACAACTTTAATCCATTCTGCGCCTTTCATCACAACCGGTTCATTCTGCCAGGTTTGAATACCTGAAGAAGTATTGAAAGTAACCACAGGCTTACCTAAGTGTCCCTTTTTGGTGGTTATGGCAATTACCCCGTTGGCAGACCGGGAACCATAAGCAGCAGCCGAAACTGCATCTTTCAGAACATCGAAACTGGCAATATCATTAGGATTAATATCGCTTAAACTTCCCAAAAAGATAACCCCATCCAGCACAATTAAAGGATCATTGTTGCCACTGATAGAGTTTTGGCCCCGGATCTGCATACTGGGCTGGCCACCTGCGGAATTTGTGGCACCAATGTCCAAACCCGGTACATTTCCTTTCAATGCTTCCAGGGCATTTAGATTGGGTACCTGAGAAATCGGAGAATTTTCAACTTTCACAGAAGATACAGAGCCTGAATAATCCTGACGCCGTGCAGTACCGTAACCAATCACAATTACTTCGCTCAGTTGTTTAATATCAGGAACAAGTTTGACATCCAGAACACTTGCTCCGTCCAGGGATTGAGTCAAACGGTTGTAACCCACATAGGAAAAAATGAGTTTGACATTTTGGGAAGGGACATCCAAAGAAAATTTTCCTTCAAGGTCAGTTGTAGCCCCTATTGTGGTACCTTCCACAATGACACTGACTCCCGGTAAAGCTTCGCCTGTAGAGGCATCCGTAACTTTCCCGCTTATTTTATGCTGCTGTTTCAGCGCAGACTCTGAAGGAGTAATTACGATCAGGTTGTTATCCAACACCCTGTAAGTTACATTGGCCTTTGCAAAAAGTTTATCCAAAACATTTTCAACCTTACTATTCACAACCTCTAACTTCACATTTCTATCCAAGTCAGTATATTCCTCATTATAAAGAAACCGATACCTGCTTTGCTGTTCAATTTCCTTAAATACTTCCTTAACAGACCTGTTGTTGACATTTAAAGTAAGTTTTGTTTGGGAGTACAAACCGGCAGAGGCATTTAATACACTTAAAAGTAAAATTGCCACTGATAATTTCATGGTTAATAAAAGATTTGATTTTCCTTTTTTTTGAAAAAAAAGATAATGAATCAATTTACATTTCATAAATTTGAAGGTTAAATGATTTAACACTGTTATGTCGTAGCTGACTCCCCAGTAAGTTGCGACATATAATAATTAAGTTTCAGGATGGGAGGAGTAATTCCTCCCATTTTTTGTGTAATTTTTCTTCTAATTTCTCATAGGCATTATATTTTTATGATGTTAGTTAAGTTTTATTTTATCGTTTCAATAATTTTTCATAGCCTTCTTTTAATTGTTTATTAAGGGATAAAATGACTTCCTTATGATTGATGGTGTAATTCATCGGAACCGTGAGGCGGATGGCGTCGAATAACTGCTCAATGGTTTCTTCTTCCATGGAACCCGAGAGTTTATAATGTTTCAACTGTTCATCCTTGAAAGAGATATTCACATCATACAATCTTTC